>JAGUZM010000018.1 GCA_020060805.1 Deltaproteobacteria bacterium
CCCATCGCCATGAGCGGGTTGCTCAACCCCCTCATCGCCGTCTCCGCCATGCTCCTGAGCAGCCTGAGCGTCATCGCCAACACCCTCCTTCTCATCAGGAAAGGGCGCTAGCGTTTGGACCTGTGGGAAAGCAACATCGGGTCTGAAGATCCCGACGGCCTTGCTAATCGCAGGCGCTGGCAAGGTATCCAGACTTTTCCTTTGGTAATGAAGCCTATCATTTTTCGGGTGGGATGGCTTCTGATCTATTTTGTAAAAGAAATCTTCAGCGGGAATTCCCATGAAAAAGGAATAACGGGATAGTTAAAACTCGGAATGCGATCGGTTCTCATCCAGCCTTATGAAGGTTAGAGGTTTATTTCTTTGAGCTTCTTGCGCTTGTCGCGAATGTAGATTGTTCTGGAATGACCGTCACGCTGGACCCTTTCATCCACATCGAAAAGTTTGGTGGCTACGGCCAGTTCCCCAAGCTTGCTGAAGCCGTAGTTTCGAGGGTCGAACTCCGGAGCCTGCTTGGCGATATTGCTGCCCACGGCACCCAAATGGGCCCACCCACTATCGTCGGAAGCCGCCTCAAGAGCACTTCTGAGAAGAGTTACCAGTTTGGAATCCCTTTTCAGTTCATTTGCCGTTTTGGGTTTGACTGCTGAGTCAGAATGCTCCTGGAACCTAAGAACTTCAGTGAAGATGAATTTGTCGCATGCGGATACAAAAGCTTTTGGTGTCTTCTTCTCCCCAAATCCGTACACGAGCAAACCTTCCTCTCTAATCCGGGTGGCGAGACGAGTGAAATCGCTGTCACTGGATACAAGACAGAATCCGTCAAAACGTTTCGTGAAAAGCAAGTCCATGGCATCTATGATCATTGCACTGTCTGTCGCATTTTTCCCCACAGTGTAACGGAACTGCTGAACCGGCTGGATTGAATGTTCGAGCAGGACGGACTTCCATCCGCTGAGGCTCGGTGTAGTCCAGTCACCGTAAATACGCTTCACGCTTGCGACGCCGTACTTAGCGACTTCTGACAGGAGACCCTCCGTGATCGAGGGCTGTGCGTTGTCTGCGTCAATAAGCACAGCAAGTCTATTTTGAGACGGTTCACTTACATTCATATTACATTCCTTTTTTTTCATTTAACGTTCTAGTTGAATTTTATTCCAGTAGATCCAGAATACATCGCTTCTTCAATTTCATGGAGGCTGCACTGAGGATGGTTCTAATTGCCACAACCGTGCGCCCCTGCTTGCCAATTATTTTTCCAATGTCTTCCTTGGCTACTTTCAGTTCGATCACAGAGCTTTGCGTTCCCTTTATTTCTGTGACCACCACCTGCTCTGGGTTATCCACTATCGCCTTCGCTATGCACGCAATCAAATCCTTCATCCCGATTCGCCTCCACCTTCAATTTTCTGTTGAAAGAGACTTCATTAACTCCTGCTCCGTACATATAAGACGTATCCTGTCGATCAATCGGAATACTTTTGCTGCTCAACCAAGGTAAAAACCTCTCTGCGACATCTATTAGATTAAACCCCGACTCTCACAGACGACTTGAAGTCTGCATATGCCTTGCAGTTCAGCCGGAGATTGCTCCGGTATGAGAGATTGCCCACCAAGCTGATCAGTGGCTTGCGCTGTTGCCACAAGTTGCTCCACACCCTGCGTAGAATGCGCGGCATGGAGTAGAAGGTCCGGTCGCAGGAGATCATCTCTTGGATAATGCCGTCCAGAGACAGATTCTTATACCGGGCCACCGGGAAAGTTAGCGTGTAATATTTCCAGTCCTCCGGGAACGTATCGAGGGCGATGCGGCCCTCCGATTTCATCTGGTCCCATAGGCGTGTGCCCGGTAAGGGCGTGAGAAAAAGAGCGTTTAGATTATCCACGCCATACTGGCCGGCCACCTCGGCGATACGTTTGCCGATGCCCGGTTCGTCTATGTCCAGACCGATGATGAAGGAACCCGCGACCAGTATGTGGTGCCGCTGTATGCGCCGCACGGAGGCGCGGAAATCCCGGCCCTTCAGAAGGTTGAACTTCTTGCCGAGTTCCCGAAGCCCTTCAGCGGTGGGGGACTCAAAGCCGATGAAGACGCCTCTGCACCCCGCCTTCGCGGCCAACGCCAGGAGTTCTTCGTCATCGGCGAAGTTGATGGTGGCTTGGGCAATCCATTCCTTTCCCAGGTTTACCTCTGCCATGGCCCGGAAGAGGGCCTTGGCGCGGGCGATGTGTTCAGGGCGCGTGCCGATAAGATTGTCGTCCACCACCAGCACATGCTTTTCACGGATCAACTGGAATTCGCGTACGACATCCGGAATCGGTCTCTGCCTGTAATGGGCCCCGTTGAACGCCGTCACGCTGCAAAAACTGCAGTTCAATGGACAGCCGCGCGTTGTCTGAATGGCTCCAAAAGCATATCCCGTAGCCAGCAAATCATGACGTGCGGCTGGGACGTGGCCTATCTCAGCGAGCCCCCCGTCATACCGGCGCTTCAGGCTGCCATGCCGGGCGTCCTCCAGAACCTGAGACTAGATGCCCTCGGCTTCCCCCGTGACGACCGAGTCCACACACTCTATGACCTCGTCCAGGCACATGGTCGCATGAATGCCGCCCATGACCACGGGCACGCCCAGACGCCGGAAGTGATTGGCCACTTCATAGGCGCGGTTCGCCTGGGAGGTGAAAGCGGTAACGCCCACCAGGTCGGGCCGAGGCATGTCCGGATAGTCCGGCGCGCCGAGGTTCTCGTCCACAATCGAGATTTCCCAGTCCGAAGGGGTCATTCCCGCGAGAACCATAAGGCTGAGCGGTTTCCACACGCGGTAGCGGTTCCAGCGGCTCTCCTTGATTTTGACGATGCTGACAAGCGGGTTGGAGGGGTTGATCAGATATAGTCGCATGGCGTGCATTCACTCAGATCATCAGCCGGCTGTCATTTGTTCCTCGATTTGGTCCTCTGTGAGCTTGCGCTCTTTCCAGCGCTAGTTCAGCCAAGAATTCGAAAACATGTTCGCCCTGGAGATCGGCTGTCTCCTCACTTCGAGCATATTGCATGACCCACGCGAGGTCTAAATCATTCTGAGGTGAAAAAGTTCCTTTCTTCAGGCCTAGCGACAGGTTCTCTTCGTCGAAGAGGATGAGATGCTCAAAGGTAGGAACAACGCCGCCGTTAAGCTTTGGCCTGGCAAAAATCTGTAAATCCCGATCCAGCACCTCAAGGGACACGGGCTGAAAATCCAGCAGTTCAAAAAAGAGATCAAACGATTCCTGTATCTGTACAATGGATTTCTGCTCCAGCCCCTGGCGTGCATCCTCCAGAAGCGGGGCCAGGTCATCCCTGGTATAAGTGAGATCCAGCAGCGCCAGCGCGTTGGCGTGCAATCTTTCAAGTGACTCCTTCCCCTTACTTGCAATCACATCCTGATGATTCATAATTTTCCTGACATTTCTTATGCTGAACATTTGCTGCCAGTAAGGGCTTTTGCGCAGGGTGACGTCGGCCACCGTAGCGTGGTAGATGGGCAATTCGTTGTCCAACACCGCCACCTCCATAATCTCGCCCCCCAGAGGGCGTACGTAGAGATGCAGATCCCTCACCATCTTGTGCTCAAAATCGGTCATGGCGAGAAGTTCCTTCGTGAGTCCCTTGTCCAACCACCTCCTTCCCGGAGGCTCTCTCATTGTGGAGGCGAGTTTCTGCAAAAGTCGGTCGACCTTGATTTTGGCTTTGAGGTTCTCTTTAAGAAGCATGACGACCCTCTATAAGAGTCTATCGTTTCGCTAACTACTCAAAACGAACCACGAATAGTAGAAAGCTGAACCCTTCGGGACATTCCGAAAACCATTGGGCATCCTCGAACGCTTATTACTCTTCATACTGGTCGTCTACATCATACCATCTGATCCTGCACCCAACTCATACTTGTCAATCCGCTGACACTCTTTTCCGAGATGGGCGTTTTCCTCCTGAAGGCCTTTCCTTGACAACCTCCAGCATGCTTTCCTTCAATTTAATTAGCTCATCTTTGTATATCTCTTCAGGAAAAAGCTTATAGAAGGAGTTGGAACGTATCTGATTCTTCTTGAGTAGCGCATGCTCCGTAGGACTGCCTCTTGCGATACTCTGCAGGTGGGACTCAATATCCTGAAGTTGTACCTCGATGACAAAATCGCGCGGGTTGTTGATGAGATATTGCAGACGCAACCTCAGCTCTTTCTGAGCAGCCTCATTGCCCTTTGTTATATCTAACAGCCTCTCCATGGCCTCCAAGCTCGGATGAGGTAGCGTTATATCGTATATCGCCTTCCATACAAAGTAGTCTTTGGACGAATACTTGGCGAGAATTCTTCTTCCAAACTTGTGGTAGGTGGTTTTCTCCTGCTTCCTGGTCGAGGTACCACCCAGGAAAGATTCAAGGTCATGGATGATGTGTGCGATTTCGCGTTCAGATTCCAGGATTAGTTTGACGGCGATGACATCGTGCACTTGGTTGGGGAATTCCAGGTTTTTTCGCAACATCTTCTCTATAAACGATGTGTAGGATGTCTGATCACTGACTTTGAATTTGTTGCGGATTTCCATGTGCAGAACCCGGTTGCGATTAATCGTGAGGAATGGACAGCATTCAAAAGTCTGCATTTCATACGTATCAAGGGCGAGACTGGATCTGTCTTCCATGTCTGCGGAACAGCATTTTTGAGCGGTCTTGGCATCCTTATAAAACCGAACCTTTTTCCGGTCG
>JAGUZM010000411.1 GCA_020060805.1 Deltaproteobacteria bacterium
CCTTCAGTTGGTCAATCATCTCCGGAACCACTTCATGGAGATCACCCACGAGGCCCCAATCCGCCACCTGGAAGATGGGCGCTCTTGGGTCCTTGTTGATCGCTATGATGTAACGTGAGCTCATCATTCCGGCGCGGTGCTGGATCGCCCCGGAAATGCCGCAGGCAACATAGAGTTCCGGCCTCACCGACTGGCCTGTCTGCCCCACTTGGCGCTCCGGCGGAATCCAGCCTTCCTCCACGGTAACCCTCGTCCCAGCCACCTCCCCGCCCAGGATCGCGGCAAGGTCTTCCAGGATCGCGAACCCTTTCGCATCGCCGACCCCTCGTCCGCCTGCAACGATCACCTTGGCTTCGGAAAGATTGACCTTCTTCTTCTTCTCCTTTACCTCTTCGAGAACGCAGGTTCCGATATCCTCCCCCTCCAGGGACACGGGCTGCCGGATGACCTCCCCTTTGTGTCCTGGCTTGGGCACCACTGCCATGACGCCAGGCCTGACCGTGGCCATCTGCGGACGGGAGTAGCGGTTGGCTATGGTGGCCATCACATTCCCGCCAAAAGCGGGTCTTGTCTGAAGGAGAATCCCCTCTTGGGGGTCGATGGTCAGCTCCGTGCAGTCGGCCGTGAGTCCCACCTCCACCCGCCGCGAGACGCGGGGTGCGAGATCCCTGCCGATGTGGGTCGCCCCCAGGAGGAAGATGTTGGGCTTCTGCTCCCTGATCAGATCTTCGATCACCCTGCTGTAGGCATTCGTACGGTAGCCTCTGAGGCTTGCCTCCTCGGCCAGGTAGACCCTGTCTGCGCCGTGCCCGATCAGGATGTCACAAAGCCCGGATACGTTGTCTCCGAGGAGAAGGGCTGAGACTTCCTGCCTGAGTTGAGACGCCAGCTCCTGCGCTTTTCCGAGAAGTTCCAGAGACACCCGATGGAGCGCGCCCTCCCTCTGTTCAGCCAGAACCCAGACGCCTTTGCGGTCGCTGAAATCCGGTATCTCCCTCGGTTTCACGTCGGTCAGGAGTGCCTTCTCTTTGCATACCGCGAGGCATGCCCCGCAGGAGGTGCACCTTTCCATGATGAAAGCCTTGCCCTCCTTCATCTCTATTGCAGCATAAGGGCAGGCCTTCAAACAACGTTTGCATCCGCTGCACAGATCCACTTCAACCCAGACAGCCATGAATCCTTCTCCTTACTCAAACGGGCGGGCCCTATACCGTAGACCCTGCACCTTGAACCGTTTATATGAGCCTCTTCTCCTTCAGTTTGGCAATCAAGCCCTTCACCGATGTCCTCGCATCTCCTTGGAGCATCTCGGTCTGCCTTTGAAGCTTGGGAGCGAACGTCTTGACCACATGGGTCAACGACCCTTCGAGCCCCACATCCCTCGTCTGAACCCCGATGTCTGCCGCGTTCCAGACCTTGATCGGCGCTTTGTCGCGGCATGAATCAATCAGCCGGTCCACCCTGGGATACCGGGGCCTGTTCAATTCGCCGATGACGGTGAGCAAGGCGGGCAGGGTACACTCCACTTTTTCAAACCCATCTTCCATCCGCCTCTTCACGATCACGCTCTTCTCCCGGATTTCTTCGATTTCAAACACATAGGTCACCTGGGGGACCTTGAGGTATTCCGCCACCTGCGGCCCTATTTGGGCTGTATCCCCGTCAATCGCCTGGCGGCCGCACAGGATCAGGTCGTATTCTCCGATTTTCTCTACCGCCTTACCCAGGGTGGTCGAGGTCGCCCAGGTGTCGGCGCCGGCAAACGCTCGGTCCGTGAGCAGGACCCCCTCATCCGCACCCATGCCCATCGCTTCTGACACGGCATCGACCGCCTGGGGCGGACCCATGGAAAGAACGATCACTTTCCCGTCGCGATCCTGTTTGAGCCTGACCGCCGCCTCGATGGCGTGTCGATCGTCGGGGTTGACGATACTTTCCACTCCTTCCCTGATGAGGTTCCCTGTCTTGGGGTCGAGCTTCACTTCCGTGGTGTCGGGAACCTGTTTCACCAGCACAATGATTCTCATCGCCTCCACTCCTTCTGTCCTAAATCACCTTTTTCTCTGCCATGCGCGCGAGGTCCTGATCCGAATATCCGAGAAGCTTGCCGTAGATTTCCTGATTGTGCTCTCCAAACCTCGGAGGGAAAGAGAGCTTTCCCCCAGTCTCCTCGATGAATGAGCTCTTCACAGGAGGTGGTGCCAGGGTCAGCTTCGCTCCTGTCTTTGGGTCCTCAGAATACAAAAGCCTTCTCATCACGAGAGGGTCTGAAATCACCTCCGGGACAGCCTTGATCTTGCTTATCGGAACGGTGATGGCATTGAAGAGTTCGATCAATTTCTCGCTCGTATGATTCTTGGTGATGGCGTTGATCGCTTCGTTGAGATTCTCCACATCCTTGATGCGGCCGGCATTCTTTTCGTACTGGGGTTTGTCGAGGGGTTTAAAGATGTCCTGGGAGACCATCGCTTTCCACTGCCTGTCATTGCCCAACGCCACATAGACGAACCCGTTCTTCGTCCGATACACCGACACCGGACAGAAGAATTCATGGGTGTTTCCACGGCGGGTGACGGGCTTCTTCATGAGCACGGAGATGGTGATGGGCACCGTGAGCCAGGAGACGGAGGACTCAAACATGGAGATGTTGATGCACGAGCCTTCCCCCGTCCCCTGTCGCTTATAAAGGGCTTTCATGAGAGCGCCGTAGGCGTGGACGCTTGTTCCCATGTCAGGAAGAGGGATGCCCAGCACCTGCGGTTCGCCCCCCGCTTCACCCGTCAGGTCCATCAGCCCTGACCTCGCCTGGAGAATGGGATCATACGCCGCTTCATTGCTGTCCGGGCCGAAACCCGTCAGGCCGAGCCAGATGATATCCGGCTTCAGTGCTTTCATGGACTCGTAGTCAATGCCTAGCTTCTGATAGTTTTTGGGAAGTTGATTGGTGGCGAAAATGTCCACGTTCATCTTCTTGATCATGGACCGGAAGATCTCCTGGCCCTCTTCTGCTGCCAGGTCGAGGGTAAGGGCTTTTTTGCCGGAGTTGATGCAGAGGTAGTAGGCGTTCATCCTTTCCTCTCCCAGGATATTTTCGCCGACGAGGCGGTTGGGGTCCCCGTAAATCGGGTGCTCCAGGCGGTAGACCTGCATGCCGTCCTGGGCGAGTCGAAAAGTGAGATAGGGCAGGACGGTTGCTTGTTCCAGGGACAGTACAGTCAGATTTTTGAAGAGATCCATGGGCTTCCTCCGCACTAGGGTATGATTTCAATGAAGGTTGGGCGTTTTGTTAAAAAGGTCTGGGATGATGACAAAGAGCAGCTTGGGTGAGCCTGGGGGTTGCTTTGCCGTGTATACGGTATACAACCCCGGGTGTCAAGAGGTTTTTTCCCGACTCCGTCCTCTTCTCTTCTGGTACATTTCCACGGCGCGGGTGTGCTCGGTGAAGCTCTTCGAAAAATGGTGGGATCCGTCGTTCTTGGACACAAAATAGAGATAGTCCGTCTGGGCGGGATACAGGATCGCTTTGATCGCATCCAGGCCCGGGTTGGCGATCGGGCCGGGCGTGAGGCCGCGAATGACATACGTGTTATACGGCGTCTCACGGCCGAGGTCTTCCTTCTTCAGATTGCCGTCAAAGTGCTCGATCCCGTAGATGACTGTGGGATCGCTCTCCAGGCGCATGCCTCGCCTGAGGCGGTTCAGAAAAACCGATGCGATGGTGGGCCGCTCATCCGGTCGGCCGGTCTCTTTCTCGACGATGGAGGCAAGGATGATGACATCCTCGATTTTCATCCCAACCTCATTCGCCCTTGCTCTCAGGGGTTCAACCACCTGCCAGAACCGCTTTACCATCACATCGATCAGGGTTAAAGCCGGCAATCCCCGGTTGAACTGGTAGGTATCCGGGAAAAGGTATCCCTCCAGGCTCGGGCCCGTTATCCTGTATTGACTGAGGACCTTCGGGTCTTTCGTAAGCTGGAGGAACTGCGCTTTTGCCACCAGGCCCTTTGCTTCAAGCAAATCGGCAATTTCCTCTGCTGTGAAGCCCTCGGGAATCGTGACCGGATAGGCGATCACCATTCCTCTTCGGATCTTTTCGAGGATCTCCAGGGGGGGCATTTTCGGGCTGAGGGCATACTCGCCCACCTTGATCTGTTTCGTTTGGCCCACGATCCTCGCCCATAAAGCGAAGAGCCGTTTGCTTTTGATGATGCCTCTTTTTTCCAGCTCTTCGGCCGCCTCTTTCAGAGACTGCTTCTCCCGGATCACAAATACCTGCTCCGGCCCTGCCTTGTCAGCAGGAGTGATCAGAAAAAGCCCAAATGCAAGAGATAAGAAAACGGAGAGCAAAAACACGATGGCGACGGTGCCAAAGATAAGCCTGTTCCAGGACATGCCTAATATGCTATTCTCCTCCCCCTCATAAGTCAACCAATGGACATTTGTCTTTTCCAGGATCCTTTGGTATGAAAGCATGTCCCCTGGTACGCGGGGCGGCGGATCGAGTGGTTTTTGATGATGACGACCGGGGTTGAATCGGAAAAGCAAGGAAATGGGAGCTCAGGGGGGAAGGAAAACCGTCTGTTGCATCTATCCCCTCTTCTTTTTCTCACGTCTATCTTTCTCGTCAATTTCACGGCCAGGGTCGTTTTTGCCCCTCTCATGCCGACCATCGAAAAGGATATTTCCATCACCCACGGCCAGGCGGGAGTGCTCTTTTTCCTGATCACCGCCGGTTATCTCCTCGCGATTCTCGGCTCAGGGGCTGTTTCATCCAGGCTGACCCACAGAAAAACGATCGTTCTTTCCGCGACCAGCCTTGGGGTTGCCCTCCTCCTCGTTCCGATGTGCCAAGGGCTGTGGCTAACGGCTATCGCTTTGTTCCTCGTAGGCCTGGCGGGCGGCCTTTATCTTCCTTCAGGGATCGCAACCCTCACTTCCCTGGTCCCGTCCAGGCACTGGGGCAAAGCCCTGGCTATCCATGAGTTGGCTCCCAACCTGGGGTTTGTTCTGGCCCCGTTGGTTTCGGAGCTTTTTCTTCAATTTTTCTCCTGGCGAGGCGTTTCCGCTTTGCTCGGGATCATCTCAGTGGCCATAGGGTTGGGTTTTGCCCGGTTCGGGAGAGGCGGAGAGTTCCCTGGAGAGGTTCCAAGCCTTGGGTCCTTCAAAACCCTGCTGGGGAGACCCGGCCTGTGGATCATGACCATTCTCTTCGGGTTGGGCATCGCCGGAAGCTTCGGCATTTTCAGCATGCTCCCCCTTTACCTCGTCTCGGAGCTCGGGATGGAACGAAGCTGGGCGAACACCCTCATCGCTCTGTCAAGGATTTCAGGGATAGGGATGGCGTTCCTGGCAGGCTGGGCCACGGACCGCCTGGGCCCGCAAAGGACTCTGGTTTACGTCTTCTTCTTGACCGGCCTGACCACCGTGGTGTTGGGACTGCTCCCTTACCCTTCTATTGTCGTTGCCGTGTTTGTCCAGCCCATGGTCGCTGTCTGCTTCTTTCCTGCGGGTTTCGCCGCCCTCGCCTTTGTCGGTGATGCCAGAATCCGGAGCGTGGCCGTATCTGTGGCGGTTCCCTTTGGTTTTCTCATCGGGGGAGGAGCCGTTCCCATCGGCATCGGATTGATGGGCGACGCGGGCGCCTTTGGTCTTGGATTCTCCGCCGCCGGAGGGCTCTTCCTCATGGGAACCCTCTTTTCTCTCTACCTCAAGGTCTCCTCACCGACGCAACAACCTTGACAGGTTGGAGGATATGCCTTAGACTGGCGGTTCTTGCCAGCGGCACGTCACATCTCGGGTTGACCTGCTTTGCTCCTTTACAAAAGTTGATGAACCAAATCCCGAAGGGAGATTCTTTCTTAACCTTTTTTACCTATGGCTGCCGAACAAAGACTTGCGAAGACCCGAAACATAGGCATCATCGCCCACATCGACGCGGGCAAAACCACGGTCACGGAACGCATTCTGTACTACACGGGCAAGGTGCACAAGATGGGTGAAGTCCATGACGGGGAAGCCACCATGGACTGGATGGTGGAGGAGAAGGAACGAGGCATCACCATAACCTCAGCGGTCACCTCCTGCCTCTGGCGCGGGCATAACATCAACATCATCGACACACCGGGCCACGTCGACTTTACGATCGAAGTGGAGCGCTCCCTGAGGGTGCTTGACGGCGCCGTCGGCGTCTTTTGCGCTGTGGGCGGGGTTGAGCCCCAGTCTGAAACCGTGTGGCACCAGGCCGACAGGTACAAGGTTCCCAAGATCGCCTTCATCAAC
>JAGUZM010000178.1 GCA_020060805.1 Deltaproteobacteria bacterium
GGTAAGCAGCCCGCAGATTGTGATCTTGATGAAGATGGTCCTTGTCGGCATGATGGGGATGTTCCCTGAGAATGAACGCACAGACCAGGTTAACGATAAGGCCGATGGCCGCCACTATCATCGCTTCTTTGAAGCGGATGGCCACCGGATGAAAGAGCCTCAATATCGACTCATAGGCCATGAACGCGGCGACCACCAGCAGGAGGAGGGCGCTGCTGTACCCTGCGAGATCCCCGATCTTGCCGGTCCCGAAGGAGAATCGCAGGTTGTCCTTATGCTTGCGGGCCAGGTAGTAAGCGAGGGCCGCCATGCCCATGGCCGAAGCATGGCTACCCATGTGCCACCCGTCGGCAAGCAGGGCCATGGAACCGAATAGGATTCCTGTAACGATTTCCAGGATCATGGTGGTCACCGTCAGGAGGATGACCCACCAGGTCCGTCGTTCGTTTGCATCGTGGCGGTCGGAAAGGAAATGATGATCGTGGGGACAAGAAAATTCCCTTCGCGTTTCTTGCGGTTCCGCTGCTCCAACCGTCGGAGAATTTTCAACACCCTTTTCGGCTGAGGGATGTAAGGCTTCCTTTCTCACAATCTTTTCCCAGAGCCGCCTGATCATTTTTCAAAAAGGATCTTGTGATTGACCAGGTTCATGCTCTTGAGTTTTCCTTTGATGATTTTTTGCTCGCCGAATAGGTTCACGAGCCGGAACCGTCCCTCTTCCTCGGGCTCGACGACATCCACACCCTCCAGGATCAGCTCCTCTTGACCGTTCTTGTGATAATATGCATTGGCTTCACACATTTTTCAGAACCTCCACTAAGTATGCATTCTTTACCCTCTCGATTAGGCGGGGGCATCAACGTTTTTCCAAAGTTTCGAAACAAGGGATGCACAACACCTGATCGTTGAAGCGCCGGGTCCGGGTCTCCATCACCGGCTCACCGCAGCTCTCGCAGGTCAGGCCGGCCAAGATGCGGGCCTTTTTCGGCACCGGGCTTCCCGGTGACTTGAACTCAAAGACCTCCGCCACGTCGGATTCCATGATTCGCCTGGAAATAGCACCCCGTGTTTCCTTCCAAGTCTTCTCTTCCTCTTCGCTCAATCCCTCGGCCTGCATCTTTCGATGCAGCTTTCTCATCAACGGTCCAGCGTCTCCGTAAATGTTTGGGCGGAGGACCAGGCGTGCGGCTTTCCCGTCCCGGCGGCGGTAGAAGGTGAAGGCGTTTTTGCCGTAGTCCCTGTGGATCAGGTTGCCTTTGCCGAAGGTGCACCCGGTCAGGTACTGGATGGCGTCAACCCCGCACATGTCCGTTTCCACGACGGCCACGATTTCTTCATCGGGTGACTTGCCCATTTCCTTCAGGGCCCATTCTGAAGCCCGGATGCCGATGGCCAGGCCCGGGCACCAGTGGCCGTGAAAGTCCGTGGCCTGTTTGATTTGCTCCTCGTTTAATCGGTCGGTGCTCATTCTTTGCTCCTCCTTCCGTGAGATTTTCCACTGCAGGAGGGAACGCTGCTCCCGATGTTCCTCCTCAGCGTGAAACCCTGTGTTTGTCAGGAAAAAAAAGCCACGACCCTTCCTCGTTTTGATCGGGGGAAGACCTTCGTGGCCTGGATACTGCCTATTCAGAGGGGATAGGGCTTCCTCTGACTTTGGTACTTCAAATCCGTGTTTGAAGCCCTTCGTGGGCTCAATGGCTGAATCTATTTTTCAGCGTTTGATTTCACCTGTCAAGAAGTTTTGCGTTGCCCGTTCACGAGGGAGAATGAAAATTCCTTTCTGCTTCCTTGGGAACTCGAATCCTGAATCGCTTCATCTTGCGCCAGAGGGTGGTGGGGTGAATTCCCATTTCAGCGGCTGTTGCCGACCGGTTCCACTGATTTCGATCCAAAGCTTCGCAAATGTAGCTTCTTTCCACGTCTTTCAAAGAATTGGCCTTCTCGGAGGAGGGCTTTTGGCTCCTCCTCTCGTTTTCTTCCTTGAGATAATCGGGAAGGTGCTCGATGCCGATGAGGCCGTTCTTGCATACCACAGTCGCGTATTCGATGATGTTTTCCAGTTCCCTGATGTTTCCGGGAAAGTCATGAGCCATCAGAACAGGAACAACCTCCGATGACAGACCCTGTATTTCTTTGGACATCAGGCGACTGAATTTACGGATAAAATGCTCGATCAGGAGAGGGGCATCCTCCTTCCGCTCCCTGAGAGGGGGCAAAACCAGCTTGACCACGTTGACGCGGTAATATAGATCCCGCCGGAACTTGCCTTGTTCCACCAGTTCTTCCAGGTTTTTGTTGGTCGCAGCTACGATCCTGACATCCGCCTTCTGGGATTTTGTGCTGCCCAGGGGCTCGTAGGTCTTGTCCTGAAGGACCCGGAGCAAACGAACCTGCAAAGCAGGAGAGACATCACCGATTTCATCGAGGAAAAGAGTCCCCCCGTTGGACAGGGCCAGCCTTCCGGGCTTGTCTTTGAACGCGGTGCTGTGGGCACCCTTTTCATAGCCGAAGAGCTCTGATTCCAGGAGGGTATCGGGGAGAGATCCGCAATTGATGGTCATCAAAGGGCCGTTCCTTCTCGCGCTGAGGGCATGAATTGCCTTGGCGAAAAGTTCTTTGCCGGTGCCGCTTTCTCCCTGCAGCAGGATGGTTGCGTCCGTGTCGGAAACCTGCTCCAGCATCTGGAAGAGACGCCGCATTTCTTTATTCTTGCTGATGATGTCTTGGAATGAATGCCGGCCCAGGAGTTCCTTGCGCAGTTCTTCCACCACGCTCAAGTCCCTGAAGGTCTCCACGCCTCCGATCACGCCCTCGCCCTGATCTCTGAGAAGAGCCGTTGAAATGCTGACGGGAATCCGGTCGCCCCGGTGGTTGACGATGAAGATCGACTGGTTCACCACAGGCTTTCCGGTCTTCATCGTGTGTTTCATCGCGCATCGCTTCTCGCAGATGCTCGCTTTGAAAACTTCCCAACAGTGTCTTCCTATGGCTTCTTCCTTCTTGATTCCCGTTATTGTCTCGGCAGAGCGGTTGAATGAGGTAACCTTCAAATCCGCGTCCACCGTGAAAACACCGTCAGCAATGCTGTCCAGAATGATATGGGTCTGGTCCTTTAAATGCTCGGTTACCATTTGGAGTATCCTCGATTCAGGATCGTCAACCGGGCTTTTCGTGGCGGTGAATCAATCGCGAGGCTTGTAGGGATGGGGCCTGTTCACCCAGCTCGATAGGCCTTGAATGAATATCATCATTGCCAAAATGCAATGCGGCTTTTACGCACGATGGAACCGCAGGGCATCCGATTACAATCCCGGGCAGATAGTCAGCTCTGGGTCATTCCCAGAGGCACGCTGTTCGTGCACTTCTGCAAATATATTTAATGCATGAATTGCCGATATGCAATGTTTTTTCGAGGCATTGCCTGGAACTCACATGCCTTCTTAGCAGCAAGGGTGGAATTTATCAAGGGAAATCAGGTCAAACAAAAGAAACCCGTGCGATGGCATGTCCCATGCAGAGGGATTTCACCTTAATTGAGATCGGCGCGCCCCCTGAAGGGGGGAAGGGGGCAGCTGAAAAGGTTTCACATTCATTCCGTTCTTAACCCGGAAAGACGGAGAGGGGACATATGAGTTTTCAAAAACGGTTGTCTTCAAGTGAGTTCGTGGTTCTGGCTCAGATGAACACGCCGAAGGGAGTGAACATCTCTGAAATGGTGAACAACGCTCGTAGGATCAAAGAGCGCGTCCATGCTGTGGTCGTACCCGATATGGACAATGGCGTGATGAGGATGAGCGCCCTTGCGGGCGGAGTGCTCATGCGGCAGCAGGGTCTTGAGCCGATCATCCATGTGTACGGCCGCGACCGGAACAGGATGGCCCTCCAGGGAGACATGCTGGCTGCCCATGTGCTGGGTATTCAGAACCTGGTGGTGGTGCGAGGCGAAGGCATGGCATCCGGGGACCATGTCGATGCCAAGCCCGTGGATGACCTGGACGAGTTGGGCATCCTCCGGTGCGTCGGAACCCTCCAGAAGGGGACAGACCTGGCAAGTCTGGAGCTCAACGGCAATCCGAGCTTCGCCGTGGGTTGTACCCTGGCACCCTTTGTTGACGACAAAACGCTGGGTCAAGAGCTCGACCTGGCGCGGCGGAAAGTGGAGGCGGGCGCGCAGTTTGTCCTCACCCCGCCGGTGTTCGACCTGGATCGGTTCGCCTCCTTCGTGGAAAAGGCCAAGGGGCTGGGCGTGCCCCTGATCCCGACGGTTTTTCTTCTCAAGACGGTCGGAATCGCCAGGTACATGGCCACCTATGAGCCGGGTGCCTTTATCCCCGAGACCACGATCAAACGGATGAGGCAGGCCAAAGACCGGGAAATGGAAGGTTTTGTCATCGCCGGGGAGACCATCAAGCACCTGAAGGGCCTAGCGCAGGGCGTGCAGATCGTGACCCTCGGGTGGGAAAACCGTATCCCAACGATACTGGACTACGCGGAAATGTAAGGAATGGAAGATCAGAAAATGACCCAATACAACAACAAAGTCCTGGTGATCGGAGCCGGTGTGGGCGGCATCAAGGCGGCGCTGGATCTGGCTGAAGCGGGCAGGGACGTGGTGCTGATCGACAAAGCGCCGGCCATAGGCGGTCTGATGGCGCAGCTGGACCGCACTTTTCCCACAAACAACTGCGACTTGTGCACGCTCTCTCCCCATCTGGCGGAAAGCGGGCGCCGTCTCCACATCGAGCTTCTGCCGCTCACGGAGCTATTGGCCCTGGACGGGAAAGTGGGCGATTTCAAGGTCACCTTGAAGTCCAGCCCACGGTTTATCGATCTCAACAAATGCACCGCATGCGGCGAGTGCTTCAATGCCTTCCCCGGGTGCGTGCGGTTCACGCCGGGGCTGGATCACCGGGCGCCCACCTGCATGCGCTACCCCCGGGCCACGCCCTATGCGTATTCCATCGACATGAGCCGGTGCCCCGACCCGGATCGACTGGCCCAGGCATGCCGGGAAGGGGCGATCGTCCCGAGGGACGAAGAAAAGACCCGGGAGATCGAGGTGGGCTCCGTGGTGCTGGCAGCCGGTGCGGCCTTGTTCGACGCCCGTGCCCTGGATGGGTACGGCTATGGGGTTTGCGAAAACGTCGTGACCGGCCTGGAGTACGAAAGGATCCTCTCCGCCTCAGGCCCCACCCTCGGCCAACTCGCCAGACCCTCCGATGGAGGTCAGCCCAAGAAGATCGCTTGGATCAGTGTGCCGGATCACGAAGCGTCAGGGAGCCGTATCTCCCCTATTGTTCGAGCGCCTGCTGCATGTACGCTCTGAAGGAAGCCATGGTGACCAAGGAAAGGTACCAGGACGACATCGAGACGGTCGTGTTCTACATGGACATGAGGACGTCGGGCAAGGATTACGAACTCTATCTCAACCGCGCGAAGCAGGAGTTCGGTGTACGCTTCGAAAGAACCCGACCCCACACGGTCGAGCCCGTCTCCGGGTCGGACGGCCTCTGCGTCACCTACATCCCGGAAGGCGAGGGGCTGCCCAGAAGTGAGATTTTCGACATGGTGGTCCTCTCCACAGGGTTCCTGGTTCCTCCTGACCTGGTGGAACTCTCGAAGCGCTTGGGCATCGAGCTCAACGAACACCATTTTGTGAAAACAGGAGCTTTCAATCCCGTAACGACCTCAAAACCCGGGATCTACGTGTGCGGGCTCCTGGAAGGCCCCAAGGACATTCCCGAAACCATGGTGCAGGCAAGCGCGGCAGCGTGCATGGCTCTGCCTTGTGTGAACGTTTCCGGGGAGCCGCAGGAAGAGGAGGAGCAAGATATCTTCCCCCCGGAACGCGATGTCAGCCTGGAGGAACCCAGGGTAGGCGTGTTCATCTGTGATTGCGGGTACAACATCGGAGGCCTGATCGACGTGCGCGAACTGGCTCGGTACGCCAAACGCCTTCCCCGGGTGAGCGTCTCGGAGATGATCGGTCACGGTTGTTCTCTCCATTCCCTGGAGCGCATTCAGGGCCTCATCCGCGACTGCAACCTGAACCGGGTGGTGATGGGAGCGTGCTCGCCCAGAACCCACGAGACGCTCTTTCAGGACACCCTGCGGAAGGCGGGGCTCAACAAGTATCTCGTGGAAATGGCCAACCTCCGGGATCAGGATACATGGGTTCACTCGGACCACCCCGAGGAGGCCCTCAACAAGGCCAAGGACCTCATACGCATGGCGGTGGCCAGCGTGGCCATCGCGCGGCCTCTCACGGACCATACCCTGCCGATGAACAAGAACATTCTGGTAGTGGGCGGGGGCGTTGCGGGCATGAATGCGGCTTTGACTCTGGCGGATCAGGGTCTCCGGGTTTACCTCGTGGAGCGATCGGCCCAACTGGGCGGGGTGTCGAGAGAACTCCGGAGGACTCTGGAAGGAGAAGATGTGCGGCTATACCTGAGCGACCTGATCCAGCAAACCATGCAGCACAAGAACATTCAGGTCCTGAAGAGAGCGGTGATCGTGGATCACAGCGGGATGCCCGGGCTTTTCACGACCGGCGTGCAGGCGGGGCCTCAGATGTTCTACCGCCAGATCGTCCACGGGGTGACGGTCCTCGCTACGGGCGCTGTGCCGAACAGGCCCGAGGAATATTTCCTGGATCAACACGAGGCGGTCATGACCCAGCTCGATCTTGACAAGGTCATCGAAGACGCTCCGGAAAAAGCGAAAAGCTGGCAAAAGGTCGTCATGATTCAGTGCGTGGGATCCCGATGCCCTGAGAACCCCAACTGCGCCCGTATCTGCTGCCAGTCCGCGGTCAAGAACGCTTTGCGGTTATTGGACCTCAACCCGCGCATCCAGGTCTATGTGCTCTACCGGGATATGCGAACCTATGGTTTTCAGGAGGACTTCTACCGGAAAGCCAGGGAAAAGGTGTGCTCTTCTTTCAGTATGACGAGAGGGAAAAGCCCTCTGTTCATGCCAACGGCAGCAAGATGGACGTGGCCTTTCGAGACCCCGTCCTGGCAAGAGAGTTGAAGGTTTGTGCAGACTGCCTCGCCCTTAGCACCGGCCTGGTTGCGGATGAGGAAGGGGCTGAGGATCTGGCCATGATTTTCAGGCTCCCCAGGACGCCTGACGGCTACTTTCTCGAAGACCATGTCAAGCTTCGCCCCGTGGACCTGCCCGTACCCGGGTTCTTCGTGGCCGGCACGGCCCATGGTCCCAAAACCATCCGGGAGAGTATCGCCCAGGGTCAGGCTGCTGCGGGCCGGGCCCAGACCATGCTGGCCAGAAACGTGATCAACCTGGGGGCCGCCGTCGCCCGGGTGGAAGGAAAGAAATGCGCCGCCTGTCTGATTTGTGTGAGGGCCTGTCCCTTTGACGTGCCCTTCATCAATGCCGAAGGGACCTCTGAAATCGATCCGGCCAAGTGCCACGGCTGCGGCATCTGCGCTGCCGCGTGTCCGGCAAAGGCGATCCAGCTCATGCAATATGAAGATGATCATCTCATGGCCAAACTCGACGGCCTTCTGGAGGGGGTGCTCCGATGAAATCGTTCGAACCCGTTATTGTGGCTTTCTGCTGTCATTACTGCGCTTACACGGCCGCCGACATGGCCGGGAGCATGAGGCGTTGCTACCCTCCCAACATCCACATCATCAGGGTCCCCTGTTCAGGGAAAGTGGACGCGATCCACATCATGAAAGCCTTTCAGAAGGGTGCTGACGGCGTCTACGTCGCGGGGTGTCTGGAGGGGGACTGCCATTTCAAGAACGGCAACATCCAGGCGGCCCGCCGGGTCGATTACATGAAGCGGCTTCTGAACGAGATCGGCGTCGACGGGGAGCGGCTCGAAATGATGACCATGTCTGCCGGCATGGGGGAACGCTTCGCCTCCACGGCGTCGGAATTCACTGAAAAGATCCGGCGCCTGGGACCCAACCCGGTGAAAAGGGGTGAGAGGGACAAGGCCGCCGGCGCTTGATATCCGCGACGAAGGAGAGAGAAACAACATGATCACTGCTGAACGAAAACCGATCCAGGAAATCATGGAATATCTGAGGCCGTACAACCGGGTTGTTCTCGTAGGGTGCAATGAGTGCGTGACCGTTTGCGCCGCCGGGGGCCGCAAGGAAGTGGGGCTTCTGTCCTCCGCCCTTCAGATGGCCTGCATGCAGGAAGGGAAAGTCCTGGACGTGAAGGAATTGACCCTGGAACGCCAGTGCGACCCTGAATACGTTGAAGAGCTTGCCGGCACCATCAACCAAGTGGAAGCGGTTTTTTCCATGGCCTGCGGGTGTGGGATTCAGGAGGTGGCGAGGCGCTTCAAAGAGAAGCCGGTGTTCCCTGCGGTGAATACGACATTCATGGGCGCGTCGGAACACCAGGGCGTATGGGCCGAGAGGTGCCAGGGCTGCGGGGATTGCGTGCTCGGGTTGACGGGAGGGGTGTGTCCCATCGCCCGGTGCTCCAAGCGGCTCCTGAACGGTCCCTGCGGAGGGTCGAGCCGGGGGAAATGCGAAATCAACCCCGAGGTCGACTGTGCCTGGCAGCTCATCTGGGATCGGCTGAAGGCTCTCGGTATCGAAAAGCGGTACGAGGACATCGCCCCTGCGAAGGACTGGAGACCGAGCCGGGACGGCGGCCCCAGAAGGATTATCAGAGAGGATCTGGCCTGATGAAAACACAGAGCGCACTGGAAAAAGTATTGGCGGCCGGCCATATGGCGGTTACCTCTGAATGCGGCCCTCCCCGGGGAGCGCTGCCGGACAAAATCAGAGAAAAGGCCGAACTCCTCAGGGGGTACGTGGATGCCATCAACGTGACGGACAACCAGACGGCCGTGGTTCGCATGTCGAGTTTTGCGGCATGTCTCATCATCGAGCAGATCGGTCTTCACCCCGTTCTTCAGATGGTGACGAGGGACCGAAACCGCCTGGCCATGCAAAGCGACATCATCGGCGCCTACGCCCACGGCATCAACACCATGCTGTGCCTGACAGGGGACCATCCCTGCTTCGGGGACCACCCCATGGCCGCGAACGTCTATGACTTGGACTCCATCCAGTTCGTCCAGATGGTCCGAAAGATGCGGGACGAGGGGAGGTTCCAGGGAGGGGATGAAATCCAAAATCCCCCGAAGATGTTCATCGGCGCAGCGGCCAATCCCTTCGGTGATCCCTTCGAACTCAGGGTCGCGCGGCTGGCCAAGAAAGTCAGGGCCGGCGCGGATTTCATCCAGACCCAGTGCATTTATGACATGGAAAGGTTCGAAAAATGGATGGAGGGCGTTCGGGAGAGGGGTCTCCACGAAAAAGTGGCCATCCTCGCGGGGGTCACGCCGTTTAAATCGGCAGGGATGGCCAAGTACATGAAAAACAAGGTGCCGGGGATGAGTGTACCCGATGAACTGATCAAACGGATGGCCGGCGTTCCCAAGGAAAAGCAGCCGGAAGAGGGGATTACGATTTGTGTGGAGACGATGCAGCGGCTCAAGGAAGTCAAGGGCGTCCGCGGCTTCCACATCATGGCGATTGAGTGGGAACAGAAGGTGCCGGAGATCGTTGAGAGGGCGGGTCTCTACCCCAGGCCCTCGGTTTGATGGAAAAGAGAGAAGGAGGTAAAGCGATGGACGATAAAAAGCTGGTTTTGGTGGTGGATGATGATCCGGATCTGGTGCAAGCCATATCCATGAAGCTTGAAAGCGAGAACTATCGTGTGGCAAAAGCCTACGACGGCATCCAGGCTTGGGACAGAATCAAGAAGGAGCGGCCTCATCTGGTCATCCTGGATGTGATGATGCCCAATAAGAACGGATACCAGGTCTGCGACGAGCTGAAAAAAGACCCCCAGTATTCCAACATCACCGTCGTGCTGCTGACCGCCGTAGGGGATGCGGTGACGTCGACCTCATACACCCACATGGACGGCAAGACGGCGCTGGCTGATGAATTCATTCCGAAGCCGATAGACCTGGACAGCCTTATGGAGATCGTGAAGGACTATACCAGGTGATGAGGTTGCGGTAGATAGGGATGGCCCGGGATATGGGAGAAAAGATCCCCATGGAAGGCGTGAATGTGAGTCCCAAGATAACCCGGGTCAGCGTGTTTCATGCGTCCCCGGGAGGAGATATCACGTCGGGTTTCCTCCATCCCCTGGCTCAAGACCGGGTCAACATAAAACTGCTCATCACGGAGGAAGGGAGAGAGGGGACTCGAGCCTTATCCTGCGTGGCGGCGGCGGACGGGAGCCGGACAAGAGGGCTGATCAATTCGGATCCCGATCTGGCGGGAGGCGCTGAAATTCACGAGCCTGCGGGGCTGATATCGATTTTCCCTCTCCGCTCCAGCCTCAAAACGTTGGGTTTGGCTCTGATCGCTTTGGCTGAAGCCCGCATCCCCGTCTACGGCTTCTGTTCTTCCCTGTCCGCGCTTACCTTCGTGATCGATCACGATCGTTTGCAAGAGGCTCTTGAGGCCTTTGAAGGCTGTTTTGATTTCCCTGGAGAACGGCCCGCTGAACTCTAAAACCAAGTCCCTTGACTTAAGACTTTGGAAATAACGGCTACATACTGGGAAGCTCGGATTAAGACCTATGGGTTTCATAGGGTGACGGACCTTTGCCTGTTTGAATTCACCCTCGACAGCTTCCATATATCGACGCTGGGGCATGCACTCTGTCAAATGGGTGAAGAGGGTATTCCTCTTGTGCTGGCTTATTCATCGGGTACTTCGCAGGGACTGGCAGCCCGCCTTGTTGTTCCCCGTCTTTTCGAGGGCCCCGTCCGAGACCGGCTGAATGAGAAAATCTATTCGGGTGGTGAGGCGGTCGGCAGCCGAGTTTTGCCCGTAGAAGTGGTTTTCTTCTACGGGCCCCATTTCGGGGAGCGTTACGGCATCGCAGAGGCCGCTCTTCGGGCTTTGGAAGGGGGCGGGATCCATACCACAGCCGCAGCATGCTCAGTGTCTTGTGTCTACCTTGTGCTGCCCGAGGGGCAATCCGAGGAAGCGGTGCGAGCCCTTTCCGAGACCTTTGAGGTCCCGAGAGCCTTCTCCCGTAAATCGGGGGGGTGAAGGACGCATAGGTCATGAACGAACAACGCATGGAACAAGAAGATTGGCGGCTTAGGGTCTTTGATTCCCTTTCCTTCCCCACCCTTATCCTGAGACCGGACAAGGTCATTGTCACGGCCAATAGGAGGCTTTTGGGCAGGTTCGGTGTCGCCATGAAAGACATCATCGGCAAGACCTGCCATGAGATCTTCTACGATTCAGAAGAACCCTGCTCAGCAGATGTCTGTCCCCTTCCGGCAGTCTTGGCCGACGGTGAAGGGCATTCCATACTCCGAGAGGTTGTCCTCAGCGACAGGGAAAAGACATGGGAGGATCGAGTCTTCTCTCCCATCAAGGATAATGCCGGCAACATCATCTACATCATGGAAAGCCTTCGGGATGTGACCCGGGTCAAGACTCTGGAGAGGGCCCTCGAAGAGACCAGAGAGTTCCTGGAAAAGGTCGTTCAGAGCTCGGCGAGCGCCATCGTTGCCGCGGATATAGAGGGTAACATCCTGATCATGAATCAAGCGGCAGAAGGTCTTTTCGGGTTCTCCCTCAGCCAAATGAAGGGGAAGAAAAGCGTGATCGACCTCTACCCTCCCGGCAAGGCCAAAGAGCTTATGCGGGAGATGCGGAACGGAAAGAGGGGTGGAAAAGGTAAACTCCCCCCGACCAAAGTCAGCATTCTGAACGTCAAAGGGGAAGAGATCCCGGCGGAGGTCACCGCATCCATCATTTACGAACAGGGAAAAGAGGTGGCCACCATGGGAATCTACAATGACCTCAGAGAAAGGCTGGCTGTGGAAAAAGCCCTGAAGGAAACCCAGGCCCAGCTCGCCCAGTCTGAGAAAATGGCTTCCCTCGGCCAGCTGGCGGCTGGCGTGGCCCACGAAGTGAACAACCCTCTCACGGGAATTCTTCTCTATGCCAGCATGGCTCTAGAGCAGACCGGCAAAGACGACCCCCTTCGGGAACACCTGTCCTACATCGTAGAGGACGTTAATCGATGCAAGGGCATCGTGAAAAACCTGCTGGCCTACACCCGGAGGTCGACCACCACCAAAGAAATCATCCCACTCAATGATCTCATCCATCAGAGCCTCAACCTGATCCGTGACCAGAGGCTTTTTGGAAGCATCGTGGTCATCAAGCAGTTGTCGGAAGAGATCATCATGGTTGACGCGGACAGGAACCAGTTGGCCCAGGTGCTGATTAATCTCATCATGAATGCCTGTGCAGCCATGAAGGGTAAGGGCCTACTGACCTTCCGCACATACCGGGACAAACCGAACAAAAGAGCCTACCTGGAGGTTGCCGACAACGGCTGTGGCATTGCCGAAGAAAACCTTCCTAAAATCTTTGACCCTTTTTTCACCACCAAAGAGCCTGGGAAGGGCACAGGGCTTGGGTTGAGCACTTCTCTCGGCATCATCCAGGAGAGCGGGGGCCGGCTTTCCGTCAAGGAAACAAGTCCCCTGGGGACGACCTTTCTCGTGGAACTGCCCCTTTTCGTTCCTGAAGAAGACCCAGAGCTCTCGTTGACAACAGGGGGTTTGAGCGATGAGAGGACGGCGAACGCATGAATGAGCAAACCATATCCCAAGCGGCTTACCGTACAAGGATTCTGGTTGTGGACGACGAGAAACGAATCCGCGATGGGTGCCGGAGCATCCTCTCCACGGCAGGATTCGAGGTGGGGCTTGCGGAGAGCGGCTACGCGGGGCTGAAAAAGATTGAGGATGAGCATTTCGACATCATCCTGCTGGACCTGATGATGCCGGGTCTGCGGGGAATTGAATTGCTGGAGCATGTGAAGGCGCGGCACCCGGATACGCTCGTGATTGTGATCACCGGCTACGCCACCCTGGAACACGCCGTGGAGGCCATGAAAAAGGGTGCCTTTGATTTTATTTCAAAGCCCTTTTCCCCCGAGGATTTGCGGGCGGTGACCGGGCGGGCCATTGAGTACATCCGAAACCTTGAGGATATCGCCCACGAAAAGTCCCGGATGGGCACGCTCATTCGTCACCTTTCAGACGGGGTCATGGCAACGGACAGCGAAAAACAGGTGGCCCTCGCGAACCCGGCTTTTCTCAAGATGACGGGTTACCGCGGGGAGAGCCCCATCGGATCGCCTGTGGCGAACCTGATTCATAACGAAACACTCCTCCAGATGATCGATGAAGCGCTCTCCATGCCGGCTGATCAGTTCGCGGAACTGACGGAGGAATTCGACCAGGGGAGTCTTGCTGAAGACAAAGAAACGATCCTGGCGGTGCGATGTGTGCCTTTCAGGGATCGGCTTCACCGGAACCTGGGGACTGTGACGGTCGTCCATGACATTAGCGCTCTGAAAAAGATGGATCAGATTAAATCAGACTTTGTTTCCATGGTGGCGCACGAGATCAAAAGCCCCATGAATTCCGTCCTGGCCTTGGTCAAAGTCATCCAGGACAGGCTGGCCGGAGATGTGACGGAAAAGCAGCTGGAAATTCTGGGAAGGGTGTCGGAAAAAATCAAAGGCCTTTCGGATCTGGCGGCTGACCTCCTCGATCTTGCCAGGATCGAATCCGGGTTGATCGCGCTCGAAAAGGAAAAGCTCCAGGTCGCTTCGTTGCTGAGCGACCAGGTGGCTTTCCATCAGACCCGGGCCCAGAGCAAGAATATCCAACTGAGCTTGGAGACTCCTCCGGACCTTCCTCCCATCCTGGTCAACAAAAGGGCGATCGAAGAGGTCATCGCCAACCTGCTCACCAACGCTATCAAGTACACGCCGCAGGGCGGGAAGGTGAGCGTCTCTGCGGGCGCTGAGAAGGACTATGTCCACATCGTCGTGAAGGATACCGGGTTCGGCATTGCGCCTGAGGACCTGAAGAGAGTTTTTGAGCGCTTCTACCGTGTCAAGAACGACCAGACGAGGTTTATCACAGGCACAGGGCTCGGGCTGGCTATCGTCAAAAGCATCGTGGATGCCCACAACGGACTGATCAAGGTGGAAAGCCAAATCGGGCAGGGCTCCACCTTCCACGTCGATTTACCGATCATGCTCACCTAACCTCCCTTACCCGATCCTTTCCCCTCGCTTTCGGAGGAGAGAGGAAGGGTGATGGGGCCCACCCTATTCCCGTCACTTCCCCTTCCCCTGGGGCTTGCCTTTCTGAAGGCATGGGCCGCCCCTTTCATCGAAAGCTTCCCTGACGGACAAAGGGAACTGGTGGGGACGATCAAGGGTGATGATTTCTGCATCGTGCCGCTTCCTTTCTTGACACGTAAGTCCACGGCCCCTATACTCCGACTGCCGAAAACGGAGTTGCTGGCACCGTTCCCCCGCCTAATCAGGGTCGTCTTCGAAATCATCGTCGTGGTAGTTCGGCCGGGTGTGGCAATCCCGGTGACGATCACAACAGAAACGGGCATCACGGACAGATCGAAGGGAGGTTCGTCCCGGCATGCAGAAGCTTGAAAGGCTCATGGAACGCATCATACGGCGTGTCAACATCAACCTGAGGGGCCAGGAATTCGACGCGGGATCTTTCCTGAAACCCTGCGTACCCCTGCAAAAGCTGTCTCGGTTTTACGCATTTTACGGGATCACGGGCCACCATCCCCTGCATTTCCGTTTCAGCCGGTCCAACCTCGCGGGAAGCTGTTTTCTGGGCAAATGCCAGGTGGACGGATCGATCCTTTACAAATCCGATATCCGGGGGGATGAACTCAAGTCCAAAGGGGAAAACTTTCACTACCGAGGGCTCAAGATGGCCATGGATCAGGACGAGAGCATTGCCATATCCGACAGCCTGCTCATCAAAACCCTCGTGCACAATAGATCCCACGATCCGGAAAGCCCGGAGATTTTTCTGATCAAGAACTCCGCGGCCTGCCCATTCGCCAACATCCATGGATCTCCCACGGAAGGAAGTTTCCTGGGGGCATTTGCCACAGTGGATCTCACCAGCCTTCACGGCTGCATCATCGGCCACTTCAGCTACGTGCAGGCCGGCGAGCTATGGCATGAACGGGTCGAACCCGGCCAGGTATGGATTCACCAGCGGGACTCCTTTGATTTCCGCTATCAGTTCCCAAAGAAAATTCTCGCAGATTATATCCGCGTACAACCGGGCAAGCAGCCTCAGGGCCGGTTCATGGAGTTTCTCAACGCTCGCAAGGAGGACTTCGGGCGGGTGTTCGATGTGGTTCATCTGGACCCGCTGCCTGCAGTGCCCAAAACGGCCTCTGTCAGTCGCTACGCGGTCATCAAGCCCAAAACCCGCATCGGCGCCAATGTTTTGATCGCCCAGAGGGCCTATGTTGAAAATGCATTCCTCGGAAAAGGAGCCAACGCCCAGGAGAACTGCTTCATCGTCGATTCCCACCTGCAAGGGAACAACGTGACGGCCCACGGGGCCAAATTGATCAACGCCCGCCTGGGTGAAAAGGCCTTCGTGGGGTTCAATTCCTTCCTGCGCGGGCTTAAGGAGTCCCCGCTGGCCGTCGGGAAGGGAAGCATCGTCATGCCGCACACCATCATCGACCTGAAAGAGCCGGTTTCCATCCCGCCGGATCATCTCGTGTGGGGGTATATCTCCGATCCGCAAAGCCTTCAGACCCACAGCATCTCTCTGGAGGCTCTCGCCGCAGCAAAACGCCTGGTCGCCGTCGGTGGCATGGAATTCGCGGGTTCCGGCGCCGAGTTCGTCACCTCCTTTCGCGGCCGGATCGATCACATCCTGGAAGCCAACGGGGCTTATTTCGACGGCAGGAAGAACAGGGGTCACGCCCAGAAAGGGCAGAACATCGCCTACAACATCATCCAGCCTTACCCGATGGGCGTGCAAAAAGGCCTCTATCCCACGATCCACATCGAACCGTGACGACCCCCCCTAATCCCGTGATTGTGCCGAAGCTTTTCCAAAATCCCTCCTGCTCTACCCCTCTTTAATAAAGAGGGGCGAGGGGAGATTTCTGGCGGCCGTGTCAATTCAATTTTGAGATTGCTCATGAGGCGCTGACCATGATTCTTCGGACATTCTGGGCATACGCTCAAAAAAATTCTTGACTGGCAAAATCTTTGGTTTATATTATGAGCGTAAGCTCATAATTGGAGGATGGCCATGCCTAGGCCGCGAAAGCTGAGATGGGTACAGGGACGCCCGGTGGTTGGAGCTTTTGTTCCAAACCAGATGCCCCCTTGGGGACGAGAAGAGATCGTTCTCCCCGTGGAAGGATTGGAGGCGATTCGGCTTGTGGATCACCAGGGTTTGGACCAGGAGACGGCGGCCGGGATGATGAACGTATCCCGGCAGACCCTCGGAAGGATCCTCGCCGATGCGAGGGCCGTGGTGGCTGATGCTTTGATCATGGGCAAGATCCTCCGAATCGAGGGAGGTCACTTTGAAATGCCTCCCCGGGGAAGAGGAGGACGGCAGCGCCGTTGGCGCGGGGGGTATTGACAGGATGCTGAAAAGCACCCATCTACCATTCGACAGGCTCATGGCCCTGAGCAAAGCCGAAGGGCTGCGTTCCCCTCATCCCTCATCGCTGCGACGTACCGTAATGTACGTCTCACTCCTCGGGATGTCGGGCGCTGTATCTGGATGCTTTTGAGCATCCTGCGCCAGGAAACTCGCACAGAGCTTTCGACTGGAGCAAGGGAACTCGCACGGGGCCTTCGGTGATCTTGTACAAGAAATTGGGATCTGACGAGGGTCCTGATAAGAGGGTTCAGCTGGCGGTGGTCACGCCGGCTGGTACAAGTCAACTAAGCAACTATTTTGAAAGGAGACAGGACAATGCCAGGATTTGATCGAACAGGACCGATGGGTGCCGGTCCCATGACCGGCGGAGGCCGGGGTTTATGCAACCCTTCCGGGGGTGCTTACGGCCCATGGTATGGCGGACGGTTTGGCCGTGGCCGGGGTTCGGGCCGAGGTTGGGGCCGCGGTTTTGGGACCGGCTTCGGTGGAGGCTGGGGCTGTGGCCACGGCCGGGGCTTTGGACGGCGGGCCTTTTATCCCGCATGGGGTCCGGAGGGTGTCCCGGCTTACGGACCTGACGCCATGAACCCGCAGGCTGAGGCGAGCATGCTGAAGGATGAGGCGGAATACATCAGGAAGGAGCTTGATGCGATTCAGAAGCGGCTGGAGGAGCTGGAAGCCAAGCCCCAGGAGGGCTAACAACTTCCCCCCTCCCTGCTCGTACCTCCGCGCCGGCAAGGCAGCGCTGCAAAGGACGGGCGCTAAGGGAGGGGAAAGTTGATTGCCAGACCGACCCGCGGTCTGAAAAAACCATCTATGCTCAAAGAAGGCACGCCCTTTTCCTACACGCCTTTTTTCTCAAACCAGCGGAAAAGGAGCAGTCCCCCAATGACGAGGATGGGTATGATGATCCAGTGGTTCAGGCCCAACACTTGGGGAAGCGTGATTTTCCCAAAATCACCCCAGGTGAGAACGGTCTTTTTCAGAGTGGGGTAGGCCTCTGCATACAGCCCGGCGCCTACCAGCATCCCCAGAATCCCCCAGAGCGCATCAAAACGGCCTTCCCCCAGGGCCCCAAGAGCAGTTCCAGGGCAGTAGCCCAAAAGCCCCCAGCCTATTCCAAAAATCAAACCCCCGAAGATAACCCCTCCCAGCAGGGTAGGTTTAATGGAGAGCTTGGCCAGGCCTAAGTCTTTCAACAGGTAAGTTCCTACCATGGCGACCAAGACAGTGGAGAGCATGAACTTGACGATGGTCATGTCGATCAGCCGGAGGGCGCCGAGTTGTTTGTCGTAACGGATGACCCTCGCTTTCTGCAACAAGAAGCCGAAGAGGATTCCAGTGACGAGACCGTAGATGATCATTTTCATTCTTGACTACCTCCTCTGTAAAGAAGGCGGGCGATGAACATCCCGCCGATAAAAAAGCTTATCAGCGCAATGTAGCCGCTTACTGCCAACTGGAGCGAACCGCTCAGTCCATGACCGCTCGGTCAGCCGTCTGCGAGGCGTGCCCCAAACATAGCGATGACCCCGCCCAAGAACGCCACGGTGCCCCGTTTAAGTCGACTCGGGCCAAACCGTTCTTTCCACATCTCAGGGACCCCTTCCCAACGGAACGTTCCGGAGGTGATCGAAGCAATGAAGGAACCCATGAGAATGCCAATCACGAACATCCACTGCCAATCGATTTGCGGCACCTCTTTGACAAAATAAGACATCTGGGCGACCCGTTCGGGGCCGACAATTTTCTCAATCATGCCCGTTGAACGTACAAAGGTTGTTGAGGCACCAAAGTATTTTCCGGCAATCCATACGGATAGAATAGAAACCCCCCCGGCCAGGGCTCCGGTTAAATAGGGACTCCAACCTTTCTTTTCATCGTCATGCATTCCTTCCACCTCCTTTGTTTTTCTTTACCAGGAGAGACCCCCGATGACAGGAGTCAGTAACCACACGTGCATTTATCCCTTCACCATGGTGAGTTTCTTCGTGCCTTTGATTTGCCTGAAGTTGGCCCCTTGGCTGACACACTTGAGGGCGAGGTCTGCGTCAATCACCTTTGTTCCTGAAAGAGCATGCACGCCGTAATCGAAAAGGACAGGGGTAAGAGGGACCGTGTCGCCCAGCATGATCACGAATGCCCTTGAGTTACAAAGGTCAAGCAGATGAGGCAATGTATGGTTGGTCAATGAGGTTCCCGTAATCGCTACCACGTCCGCCTGGGGCATGAAGCGATCGGCTTCGGCTTCATGGAAGTCGCCCTCTCTCGGGTTTTTCTCAATGACCCAGAGAGCCTTGGCCTTTTCGCGAACCCGCGGAAGGAACGGAAAGTGTCCAACGATCGCCACACTCTTGCCTTCCCCTTTCTCCAAGATAACCTCGGCGGCGTTGATCTCCGTGCATGAATCAAGATCTATTTCGAGGAGCGAGTTGATCGTAGCCATGCCGATGGCCGCCTCGAGAAGGCTTTCCGAGTAGGCCATTTGGGCAAGAACTCTCGGGGTCTTATCCGACAGAAATCCGGGCTCCTTCACCAGCGGGCCTTCTTGCTTGAGGGCGTCTCTCGGAAGTGTGGCTGCAAGGCCGCAGTACCGGGTCAGCACCCCCGTGTGAAAGACGCCCTGGCGGATATCTTTTACGGAACTATCGAAATTGAGGATGGAAAGAAGATCGTCAAGTATTTTCATGAGATCCGAACCACCTCCTATTTTGACCCGAGATTCGGGATAACTCGAAAAACGCCTTCCCGCCATCCGACCACGCGCCCGGTGATTGCGGCCGAGGGCCTGGATGGGAGTAAAGGGTAAGTCATCTCTTAGAGCCCAAAGAAACCAAAAAAAAGTGCCGGCAATAACAATGAGAGGGCCTGCGGGGAGACCCGTATACCCAAAGCCCACGATACCCAAGACGGAAGCGAGGCTTCCCAGAATCAATCCAGCATGAGAAAACTGGGTAAGATTTTTGGCCATATTCCTTGCCGTTGAGGCCGGAATGGCGACCAAGGCAGCGGTCATCAATCCTCCCATGATCCTCACACCCAAAGCCACTATAAGAGCGATATTGAGAAGATACAAAAGGGTGTATTTATTTGACCTTGTAAGGATTAATGGTCAATACAGGAGCAGGTGATTTTTTTACCACATTCTCAGCTACACTCCCAAAGAAGACAAGCTCCAATCCTTTGCGACCATGTGTGCCCATGATCACCAGGTCTATCCCTTCGGCTTCGATGGTTTTCAGGATCTCTGTGGCAGGGTCCCCGAAAAGAATCGTTTTTTGAAAGTTGGGGCAACCCTGCAACTGTTCCTGGCAGACTTTATCAAGTGTCTTTTCAGCGCCTTTCAATGCCTCCGCCTGGAATCGATCTACGGGAATATGTGGAATGTATAATCCGCCCCATTTTGAAAAATCCTCCACGACATGGAGGAGATAAATCATAGCATCATATTTCTCGGCGATGGATAACACGTAAGGCAAAATCTTTGACGCGTGTTCCGTAAAATCAACGGGAAAAAGAATGCGTTTGATTTCTACATTTTTTCCACCCCCTACTTTTTGTTTTGTTAAAAGGGTCATTGGGTTCGAGTGAAGCGATCCATGAGCTAAACATGCTTTCACAATGACCTTCTGCAATCACGCCCCGGGAGGAAGAAGGGATTTTCATTAGGTATTGGGCTCGACCCAGATTCTCTTTTGGCCAGGCCAAAAGTAAAGCTCCCTGCGCTCCCCCACCGGGGCATCCCGGCGAAGGCGAGTGAATTGTGAGAATCCCCTGCGTGGATCAATGCAACTTGCGTTTTTCAGGCCTCAGGTCTTCAGCATGGTCTCCCGTGAAATGCAAAAGCATATGTTCACAGGGCTTGAGATCACAAAGATGACTGCGAAACACGGATGATCCGGACGGGTAAATCTGCCTCAAGCCGTTCGTATGTATGAATGTTCTTGAGGCGAAGGGACAACGTTTCTCAAGGGCTTTCAGCAGTTCGAGCGCAGCGTTTCCGTCAAAATCACCTTCCAGTCTCAGGTGAAGGTCGTCGGAGTTCTGGTGGACCGTAATTCTGAAATTGCCAGCCATGACAACCCTCCTCTCTTCCTTTGGTGCTGGAAAGGCTTTTTCCCCCAGCGAAAAAACCGCCGCGCGTGACTCCAAATCACACGCAAACGGGTGAGAGAGATCCGTCTAAGCTCTTGTCATCGGGCTGCCGCACTTTGGACACTGCTGCTCAAAGCAGGGTGCCCCCAACTGATGAGGCGCTTTCTCCCCGCACTTGGGGCACACGCAGTCCCCTCCGGGGCCCATCCCAAAACCGCCCTGCCTGCCCCGTCCTGCACGACCTCTTTCCATCCCTCTTCCAGTACCAGAACCCTGTCCTCTAGGGCCAGATCCGTCTCCTCTAGGCATGTTGCTTGTCTCCTTTCGTCTTGGTTTCAAAGGTCTTTCATTTCAGGTTGTAGTTACATTCCGGAGGGATGCACAGCACCGGCCGTTTGATAAACCTCAGCACCCTTTCCGTAGTGCTGCCGAAAAAGATGGCCTTCATATCGTCCGAATTCCCTTTGCTCCCCATGATGATCATCTCCACATCGTTCTCAACCGCCTTTTTGTTGATTTCCATACATGGGGTCCCCTCGCAGACGATCATTTGGGTGTTGTTTTCATCCATCCCTTCTCTACAGAGAAAGTCACGAAGCCTTTTTTTAGAATTGATGAATAGTTTCTTCTTGATCTCTTCTTCCGTACCCAGATGTTCATGAATGCAATGCCTTACGAAATCCTGATCGATGACATGCAGGGCCAGGATTTTACCGTGGTTCATCGCAGCCCAGGATTTTGCCCTCCTCAGGGCGAGCCTGGAACAGTCAGAAAAATCGACGGCGACAAGAACATTGGGCCAATTTGATTTCCCGTTTCCCTGATTTGACTTCTCCTGTTTCATGATCAGACTCCATTTTCTTTTCTTGCTCCTGCTACCACAGGCATCTCAAGCTCCTCCCCACTGGTCTGAGCTTGGGCGGGCAGGGGTGATCGCTTTTTCCTCGTGGGCCTGCTCGTGGTTGTACAGGTCGGATGCCTCACCGCCGCCAGCCAGATAATAGAGTTGGTGGTTCGCCACTTGCGCCCGGATTCTTTTGTCCTCCAGGAGCTTCCCCAGGTGCTTGGACACCTCATTAGGATGCATGTTGAATGCTTTTCCAATGTCCTGCGCGGTACAAGGTCTGCGCTGTAACATGGAATAAATCTCCCTGGGTCCTTTTGAGGGGCGCTCTGTTTTTTGCTCTTTGCCCTCTCTTTCCGATCCCTCCGCTCTACTCTTTTTTCCTTCTCTCTGTTTTCTATTTGGAACGCAAAGCCCGTGCCACTCGAGGGAGGTGAATCCGGTGGGCAGGAAAAGGAAAAAGCTATCAGCGTGTTAGTTCCCTGGAGGATGGGAAGAGAAAAAGAGAATGGGCAGGGAGAATTGCATTGCTGCAATGGTGGGATTGCAAGGTTTGCAACGCTGCCGCGCGCGATGGTGACAGAACGGCGGGTGGTCTTAATCCATAGCAAGCCCTCTTTGTAAATAGCCAGAAGCGTGATGGTGACGAAAAAAGCGACGTGAGGTGTAGCGAATTGCGCCAGAGGTCAGAGGTCAGGACTGTTTGCGGCGTTGGTCCTTTCTGTTGAGAGCAACCTTTATCGACCTGTCGCGCAAAGCGACAGGTCACGCTTTCACTTCCCAAGCATCGTACATTGGTCGTTCTAGGAAAAGTAAGCTAAAAATCAACGAATTCAAGATGTTGTTTTGAGCCATAAGACACCTCTCCTGTTTTGGCCCATCCGTTGCTCTTAACTAGGGCAAAACAAGAGGAGAGGAGGGGGATCAAAATGAAAGAAACAGGGCTCACAAAACGTTCCAGAGAAAATGACACATGGTGTTCCCTTACCGTGACCGGTCGAACGGGAATACCGAAGATCTGTATCCGAGACTTCGAGTGCTGGCATTGCCCTTTCTATTACTGGCTGGAAGAATTCGGGGAAACCCCCGTCTGCGATGAATACTCGGGGTTTGGTTTTCTCCAGATGCAGGCAGCCTAAGGAATCTCCCTGCCAGTCCCCCGTAGGCGGGGATGGAGTATCCAGGCAAGGGGATATGAACCCATTTAGAGAGAAAAGGAGACTGAAGCCATGAAGGAACACAAAAACATAACCCAAAAAAAGGAAAAGGGCAGGGTCCAGGGATTCCAGGTGATTGAACAGGAATGCGTCTGGATGAAAGCTGGTGTGATCAATTTCAGGCTGTGTGACAACGCCTATGACTGTTACACATGCGCTTTTGACAGGGGCATGAGGCAGGCCATGCGCTTGGAAAGCGATTCTTCTTCAAGAAGCTCGGGACCTGAATGGGCCTCGAGGCTGAGAGAGCAATACTCCGGTCCAGATCGCCCATGCCGGCATGCCCTGACAGGAAAAGTGAATGCTCCGAAAATCTGCACCATGAACTACGAGTGCTTTCATTGTCCCTACGATCAGATGCTTGATGAAATGGACCTGAGTCAACCCCTGGCTATTCCTTCCTACGCCGTTGCCTCAGGCTACCGCTTGGCTCACGAATACTATTATCACATGGGCCACTGCTGGGCGCGTTTTGAGCACGGTGGTCGTGTGAGGGTGGGATTTGACGATTTTCTCTCCAAGGTCTTTGGCTCTCCGGCTGAGATTACCCTGCCTTCCCTTGGAGCGAAGATCGGACAAAACCGGATAGGATGGACTTTTGCGCGTAATGGACACAAGGCGGCCGCCCTTTCGCCCTTGACCGGAACGGTGCTCGCCGTGAATCACAGGGTCCGAACAGCCCCCGGCATCTGCCATGCAGATCCTTACCAAGAGGGATGGCTTCTGATCGTGGAACCGCACATGCCGAAGAGAGACCTGAAGGGGCTCTTCTTCGGAGAAGAGAGCTTCCGCTGGATGGAGCATGAAGTGAAGACCCTCATGGGGCTCATGGGGCCGGAATACGAACATCTTTCCCCCACGGGTGGTTCACCCGTAGATGACCTTTTCGGTCATTATCCAGAGGTCGGATGGGATCGCCTCGTGAAGACATTCCTCCATACGGAGAAGCTCTGAGTCATTCGGTTTCCCCGGCCTCCTTTATCCTGCGAAGAAGGGCGTCCCGGAGGTAGATCCGACAATAGGAGCAGTAGTCAAGGAAGGCTTCGTCCAGGTCCTGGAGACCGCCAGAAAAATGCATGAGACACCTCGGGTCCATGCAGTGATGCAGGTTGTACAGATGCCCTAACTCATGGAGAGCCACCTTGGCGGATCTTTCCATCAAAAGAGAAAGATCTGAGGGGGCATCGGCACTCCGGATCCAAAGCCTGTACAGCGAGACCAAGGCGTGCTTGCCTCCCTGCTGCGCTTCGCCGAGGACGTGGGTGAAGATGGGGACGAACAGGTCTCCGTCCAGAACGCCCACGATTTTGTCCCAAGGCGAGAGGGAAAGGGTTTCGAGGTGCTGAAGCAAACGCGAAGCGCTGTACTGAAGCCTTCCCTGATCAAAGGCCGAAGAAGGCAAGGGCAGGGAAGCGAGGACATCCACGTCCACGTGAAGGATTCCCTGGATATGAGCAGCAATCGACTGTGGGACCAGTTCAGGAACCTCGCCAAAGGCCACGACCCCGATTCGGTTCTTCGCTGCTTTCATAGGCTGCTTTTCAGGGCAGAGCCGGTCAGGGTCTCCTCAGCCCTAATCGTTTCATCATCTTGTGCAGGGTCGCCCTGTGGATATCCAGGGTTTTGGAAGCCTGAGTGACATTCCAATCGCACTCCTCCAGGACCCTGAGAACGTACTCTTTTTCGATTTCACGGAGGGATCGGGGCTTGAAATCCATGGCCGGGGCGGAGCGGAGGAAAGAGAAGTCAGGGGCCCGCAGAATGCTGGTCCTGGCCAGGACCACAGCCCGTTCGACGGCGTTTTCCAGTTCCCTCACGTTCCCTGGCCAGTCATAGGCTTTCAACATTCGCATCGCCTCCGGGTCGATCCGGTCCACCCGCTTTGTTGTCTGGTGGCTGTATTTTCTCAGGAAATGCTCTGCAAGAAGGGGAACATCCTCCTTTCGCTCTCTCAACGGCGGTACAGTAATCGTGATCACATGCACCCGGTAGAAGAGGTCCTCTCGAAAAACGCCCTGATTCACGTCTTTTTCAAGGTCTTTTCGAGTGGCAGAAATGAGGCGGAAATCAACGGGGATGGGAGCGCGATCCCCGATCTTCATGATTTTCTTCTCTTCGAGAACCCGAAGGAGATCCACCTGCATTTTGGGGCTCACATCTCCAATTTCATCCAGAAAA
>JAGUZM010000285.1 GCA_020060805.1 Deltaproteobacteria bacterium
ATGGGGCTCTTTCATGTCGAGGAAAAACCATCCCTCCCCGTAGGCCTTTCGTGCCCAGGCATATTTGGGGTCCTTCTCGTGCCCGTACAGGCGGACCAACCTTTGCAGGGTGCGTTTCGCCTGGTACCGATCGATGACCGTGAGGGGCCCGCCGATGCAGCCTTCGAGACAGGCCCTGAACTCAAAGTATTCGATTTCCTGGAGAAGACCCATCTCGATCTTTTCCAGATAATGAATCGTCTCCTGAATGCCCGAGGCGGCAAGGCAGTTGCCTTCGTCGAGGCCGGCGATTTCACCGCCCGAGATACCCCAGCCGATCGCCACACCGCTGGAGTGATGAAGCATGTCGTCTTCGGCGATATGATGCAGGTTTTTCTTGACCAGGTCATAGACCTCGTGAATTCCCACGGCCCCGTCCAGGTAAGAGGCTTCAAGAAACAAGGGGCTGCTGATGGATATCATTTTCGCCGAACAGGGGGTAAGGTGATAAACCCTGAAATCTTCGGTCTTGAACACCTCTTCATGGCGGAGACGTTTCTTCGCCTCCCTGGCCGCAAGCTCCCGCGGCGCGACGATGGGAAGAATGTTCTTCACCAAGGAGGGAAAGCGATGGGTAATCAGGCGGTTGACGACCGGACAGATCGGCGAAATGAGCGGCCATACGGGAGCCGCCTTCTCACGGTTCTCCTTTATGTAGAGTTCCGTCGCCACATTGAATAGCTCATGGGTGTAGGCCTGGTCGTACACATACTTGAATGTCTTCTTGAGAGCCAGGAGGACCTGGTTCGGCCGGAGGCTCTCCCCGAACTGCGTGTACAGCACGGGTGAAGCGCTGATGACTGTGTGGGGGCTCAGCTTGCTCGCATCGCTCCATCTGGTGACCGCCTTGATCGCTCCCCTGGGACAGGCGCGGATGCATTCCCCGCAATCGATACAATGGCCCTCGATACGAGCCACCCGTAAATCCCTCACCCGAATGGCCTTGGTCGGGCAGGCCTTCATGCAAAGGACGCACCCGTTGCATCGCTCTTCATCGATCCGAATGTAATGAACCTCAGCCATTTACGGCGGCGCCTTATTCCTTTCGGTTCTTGACTTTGAAAGACATCCTCACGTGGGTGCCCTTGCCCTTCTCGGAATAGATTTCAAGGAGGTCCGCGTTTTTCTTGATGTTGGGCAGACCCATTCCGGCGCCGAATCCCATCTCCCTGATCTCTTCGCTAGCGGTGCTGTACCCCTCCTGAAGGGCAAGCTCAATGTCTTCGATGCCTTGTCCGTCATCCGTGACGTCCAAAACAACTTCGTCGGACCCCACCCGTAGCATCAGGGTCCCGTCACCTCCGTGCATCACCACGTTCATCTCAGACTCATATGCGCACACGGAGACCCGCCTGATCAAATCAGCTTCGAACCCGATCGTCTTCAAGAGGCCCTGAACCTGGATCGAGACCTCTCCGGCCTTGACAAAGTCGAGGGGCACGATTCCAAAGCTTTTTTCCAGATAAGGCATAAAAACCGCGGCTCATCACTCGCGTGCCTTCATCTCCACTCCCCGAAGCCCCTGTTTGAACAGCCTTCCGCAGGCCGTGAACATGGTAAACGGCGTGGACAATAACGGCATGCCGTGCTCCCGGGCCTGTTGGATCATATCCTGATCAGGCTTTTTATCCCTCACCAAGACCACGGCGGACACCCCCGCGATGACCGCTGTTCGGATCACCTGCAAGGTGTTCAGGCCCGACAGCAGGACGAACCCCCCCTTTTGAACCCTCAGGAGGTCACTCATCAGGTCGCTGGCAGCGCCCGCCTCTATCGATGGGTCCAGCTTTTCCTCACCCACAACGACCGTCGCCTTTAGGATCTCTCTGATCTCTGAAAGTTTCACCGCCCTTTCCCCGCCCGCACCCTAACTATATCTTTGCAGAATGCCCATCACCCTGTCCGGAGTTACGCCGCCGTGGGTGTCATTATCAACCACCATGGCAGGGGCCAAACCACAGGCCCCCAGGCAACGAACGGCCTGGAGGGTGAACCGCCTGTCTTCTGACGTGCCGCCCACGTCCAGCTTGAACTGGGACTGAATCCTGTTTAAGACCTCCCCGATGCCCTTCACATAGCAGGCCGTGCCCATGCAGACCTTGATCGTGTGCCTTCCCTTGGGCTTCATCGAAAAAAAGGAATAGAAGGTGACCACACCGAAGATGGCGCTCCCCGGGATATTCAGCCCCTTCCCGATGTATTCCTGGAGTTCCCGTGGCAGGTACCCGACCGCCTCTTGGCACTTGGCCAGGACAGGGATCAGGCATCCCGGTTTTCCCTTGTGCGCTTCAATGATCTCGTCCACTCTGGACATCACTTCCGGGGTGAGATCAGCGTTGTCAGTCTCAAGGCTCTGTCCCAAAAACATCGTCTTCTTTCCTCCTCTCCCGTCCAGACGGGCCTACCGCATCTTTCTTTGTGCGGCGCTCTCCTCGGTGGGCGCCGAGGCTCTAACTCTTTTCGATCTTTACGGCGCAGACTTTCAATTCAGGGATCTTGGCCGTCGGGTCGAGGGCCGTGTTCGTCAGTTCATTGGCCGCGGCAGCCGCGTAGTGGAAGGGAATGAACAGGGTCCCGTCCACGGCCATGTCGGAAATCCTCGCCTTTGCGGTGATCTCGCCCCGCCGGGAGGCCACCTTGATCGTCTCTCCCTGCTTCAGCTCGTAGGCCTGAGCATCGCCCGGAGAAATCTCCACAAAGCACTCCGGCGCGAGTTCGTTCAACCCATCGCTCTTCATGGTCATGCTTCCCGTGTGGTACTGGTAAAGGACTCGCCCCGTGGTCAGGTACAGGGGGTACTCCTCGTCCGGCACCTCGGCCGGGGGAATCCAGTCAATGGCGTGAAACACCCCCAGGCCGCAAGTGAACTGGTCCATGTGAAGGCACGGCGTGCCCGGGTGATCCGTGCCCGTGCAGGGCCAGTGGATTCCGTCCCGCTTCAGGCGTTCATAATTGATGCCGCAGTAGGAAGGCGTCACCCGGCCGATCTCGGCCATGATCGCCTGCGGGCTTTCATAAGCCATGGGGTAACCCATACGGCTTGCGACCTCCGAGATGATTCTCCAGTCTTCTCTTGCCTCGCCCGGCTTCTCCACCGCCTTCCTGACTCTCTGAACCTTCCGTTCCGTGTTGGTGAAGGTCCCCTCTTTTTCCGCGAAGCACGCCGAGGGCAGGACCACGTCGGCAAGCCTCGCCGTCTCGGTCAGGAATATATCCTGAACCACCAGGAAATCCAGGCTCTCCAGACCTTTCTTGGCATGGCCCAGGTCCGGATCCGACACCATGGGATTCTCCCCTATGACATAGAGGGCCTTCACCCTGCCCTCGTGAGCCCCCTGCATCATTTCAGTGGCGGTGAGGCCGTTCTTTTCCGGGAGCCTTTCCACGCCCCAGGCTTTCCCCATCCGCTCGCGGACCGCAGGATCCGTCACCCTCTGGTATCCTGTGAACACATTCGGCAGGGCCCCCATGTCACAGGCGCCCTGCACGTTGTTCTGGCCGCGGAGGGGGTTGACGCCCCCGCCCTCTACCCCCACGTTGCCGCAGAGCATCGCCAGGTTGGCCAGAGACTTGACGTTGTCCGTGCCGCTGATGTGCTGGGTGATCCCCATGGTGTAAAGAATCGATGCTGCCGGCGCCGTCGCATAGAGGCGGGCCGCCTTGATCAGGTCTTCCTTTGGAATCCCGGAGATCTTCTCAACATACTCCGGCGTGTATTTTTCGACGGTCTTCTTGAGCTCATCGAGGCCCACGGTTCTCGACGTCACGTACTTCTCTTTGTAAAGGTTTTCCTTGATGATGACATGCATCATGCCGTTGATCCAGGCGACGTCCGTACCCAGGTTCTGTCGCAACCACAGGGTGGCAAACTCCGTCATGCGGATTTTGCGCGGGTCCACGACAATCAGCTTGGCACCCTTGAAGGCGACCGCCCTCTTGACGTAAGAGGAAAGGACCGGGTGATTCTCACTCGTGTTTGAACCCGTGATCAGAATCACCCTGGACTTTTCGATGTCCCGAATCGGGTTTGTCATGGCGCCACTTCCGAAGGCCGCGGCCAGACCGGCCACCGTGGAGGAGTGTCAGAGCCGGGCGCAGTGGTCTATGTTGTTGGTGCCGAGGACGGCCCTCGTGAACTTCTGGACCAGGTAGTTTTCCTCGTTGGTGACCCGGGCGCTGCTGAGAACCCCTATCGCATCAGGACCTGATTCCGCCTTGATCCGCCCCAGGCGATCGGCCACGAGGCCCAGGGCCTCCTCCCAGGAGGCTTCGCGGAATTTTCCGTTTTCCCGTACAAGAGGCGCCTTTAACCTGTCGGGGGAGTCTACAAAATCGTACCCGAACCGACCCTTCGCGCAGAGGCTGCCGTAGTTCGGGCCCACATCCTCGACCCCTGTCACTTTCTCAATCCGGTTATCCCGGACATGCAAGTACATCTGGCACCCCACCCCGCAATAGGAGCAGGTCGTTCGGACCGGTTTTGTGCCCGTCGTCGGCTGCTTTCCCGGTTCCATAGCCGCTTTCGAGACGAGAGCGCCTACAGGGCAGGCTTGAAGACACTCCCCGCAGAACACGCAGTCCGACCCCTTGAGGGGCCCGTCACCCCTTGCCACGATTTTGGAGTTGGCCCCGCGATATCCGAAGCTGATCGCGTTGTTCACCTGGACCTCATTGCATGCCTGCACGCAGCGACCGCATAGAATGCAGCGCGAGAAATCCCGGACGATGAATGGGTTCACGGTTTCGATGGCGTAGCGCGGTTCCGCAGGGGTGAAGCGGTTACCCCTCACCCCGTACTTGATCGCCAACTCCTGAAGCCGGCAGTCCCCGTAGGCCGGGCAGATGTCGAGATGCTCTGTCGTGGTCATCGCCCTCAGCTGGAAGTCCGTCCACTGGTCCATGTCCAGATCCTGGACCAGGCAGTTGTGGTGCCCTGAGGCGAGGAGGAGTTCCAGGTTCAACCGCCGGGCCTTCATCACTTGCTCGGTCTGGGTTTTCACCACCATCTTCGGCGCCGCAGCCATCGCGCAGGAGGCGACCAGGGTCCTCGCTCCCTGAACCTCCACCAAACACATCCGGCATGCGCCGGTGGGTGTTGCGCCCTTCAGGTAGCAGAGGGTCGGGATGTCTATGCCGTTGCGCCGGGCCACATCCAGGATGGTCTCCCCGGGCATGAATTCATACTCTCTTCCGTCTATCGAGATCATGTTTGCTGGAGGCATATCTTTTCCTTTTTTCGAAGATGTTTACCTTTTTCCTATGGCGGAATCGAAGGACAAGGATCCACGGGAGAACAAAAAAAGCGGGGCAGGATCATTTCCAGGTTCCGCTGAAAAAACTTTTGAAGTATAACAAAAAAAAACATCCGTCGAGCAAGATTTTTTTGTCCTGCTCTAAAAAGGTGCATCCTAAATTTGCCTTGACAACATGGCCGGTGAGGAATAAAAAATTAAGTTTTGCGGCCGGGCCTTGACATCCGGTCAGGGGGTTTTTGCGCTTCAGGCCGCGCTCAAAGGCACCATCGAATAATCCCATAAGATCAAAGGGTAGCCCGGTTATGGCGGAAAAAAAAGCAAAAGGGAAAATCATCATTGACCGAGATCGATGCAAAGGCTGTCTGATGTGCGTTGATGTCTGTCCGAACGAACTCATCGAGGCGGACAAGGCCCTCAACAAAAAAGGGTACATGCCGGCTCGGGTTACGGAAGAACAAAAGGACAAAGGATGTACCGGATGCACCCAGTGTGCCCTGGTCTGTCCCGAAGTTGCTATTGAGGTGTACCGTGCCAAGTGAAAGAATACTGATGCGAGGCTCCCATGTGGTCGGTGAAGCAGCGGTCCGCGCCGGGTGCCGCTTTTATGCGGGATACCCGATCACGCCGCAGAACGAGTTGCCCGAATACCTTTCCGCTCGAATGGTGGAACTGGGGGGCACCTTCATCCAGGGCGAGAGCGAGGTCGCTTCCATCAACATGGTCCTCGGCGCCTCAGCCACAGGAGCGAGGGCCATGACCTCTTCTTCCTCGCCCGGCCTCGCCCTGAAGCAGGAAGGCATCTCCTACCTGGCCGGGCAGGAGCTTCCGGCAGTGATCGTCAACATGATGCGGGGCGGTCCTGGCCTGGGCAATATCGCCCCCTCCGCGGCAGACTATTTCCAGGCAACGAGGGGAGGCGGAAACGGCGATTATCGGACCCCTGTGCTCGCACCCGCCGGATGCCAGGAACTCGTGGACATGACCTTCCTCGCCTTTGACCTGGCGGACAAATACCGCACCCCGGTGATCATCCTGGGCGACGGGTTGATGGGCCAGGTCATGGAACCTGTGGTCTTTCCTGACTTCATAGACCTGGCCAGCCTGCCCAGGAAGGAGTGGGTCCTGGACGGCTGTAAGGGCCGTGAGCCCAGGGCGATCTTCTCCATGCTCCTGAACGTCAACGTTCTTCACAAACACAACCTGGATCTTCAGAAGAAATATGACCGGATCACGGATCAGGAGCAACGCTGGGAGACCATCATGACCGACGATGCGGACCTTGCCGTGGTCGCTTACGGGACGGCCGCCAGGATCGCCGAGAGTGCCATCGAAGAATTGCGGAGCGAGGGGATGGCTGCCGGCCTCTTCAGGCCGATCACCCTGTGGCCCTACCCCACCCCGCCGCTCCGCCGTCTGGCCGAAAGGGTGAAAAAGATCGCCGTGTTCGAATTTTCCATGGGCCAGATGCTGGAAGACGTGGTCCTGTCCGTCGGGGATAGGGCGGAGATCTATTTTTACGGGCTGCCCGGCGGCATCATCCCTACCCCGGCCCAGGTGGCCGAGTTCATCAAATCAGCCGCCCATGGGGATGGCGAGGTGGCCCGGAGGATTGAGGTATGAGCGCAGAACCCGCTTACAAGAAAGTTTTCGGCAGGCCGGAATCTCTCAAGCCCGCGCCAACCCACTACTGCCCGGGGTGCGGACATTCCATCGCCCACCGCCTCGTTGCGGAGTGCCTCGACGAGATGGGGCTCAGGGAGATCACCATCGGCGTTCCTCCGGTGGGATGCGCCGTCCTCGCGTACAATTATTTCAACTTCGATATGGTCGAGGCCCCCCACGGCAGGGCCCTAGCCGTCGCAACGGGCATCAAGAGGGTCAGGCCCGACCGCTTCGTCCTCACGTATCAGGGGGACGGCGACCTGGCAGCCATCGGAACAGCGGAAACCATCCATTCGGCCAACCGGGGGGAAGAGGTGTCCACCATCTTCATCAACAATGCCATCTACGGCATGACCGGAGGCCAGATGGCGCCCACGACCATCCTGGGCCAGGAAGCGACCACGGCTCCCACGGGCCGGGATCCAAAGTTGCACGGCCGTCCCATCGATATCTCGCGCATGCTCGCTGTCTGCGACGGAGCGGTCTACATCGAGCGCTGCGCCCTCACCACGATCAAGCAAATCCGGCAGGCCAAGAAGGCGATCCGCAAATCCTTCCAGTGCCAGCTGGACCACTTGGGTTTCTCTTTGGTTGAGCTCCTTTCCCCGTGCCCGACCAACTGGAAGCTGCCGCCCAAAGAAGCGTGGGAGTGGGTTAACGAGGTGATGACCAAGACCTACCCGATCGGGCTCATCAAGGACACGACCGGGTACGACGAAAAGAAATGACGCACCGAACGAAAGCCGAGGACTCGAATGATTAGTCGAACATTGTTCGCAGGTTTTGGCGGCCAGGGCGTTTTGCTCATGGGGTATATCCTGAGCCATGGAGCGATGCACAAAGGCCTCAATGTCACCTATTTCCCCTCTTATGGAGCTGAGATGCGGGGCGGCACGGCAAACTGCACGGTCACCCTTTCGGACAAGAAAATCGCCTCCCCTGTGGCCTCAAACCCCGACGTCCTGGTGGCCATGAACTATCCGTCTCTCGAGAAATTCGAAGCTGCGGTCATGCCGAAAGGGCTGATCTTTCTCAACTCATCCCTCATCGACGCGGAGCCCGGCCGAGGGGACCTGGAAGTGATCAAGGTGCCCACCGTGGAGCTTGCCAGGGAGGCAGGGTCTGAGCGGGCGATCAACATGGTCATGATGGGGGCCTTCTGCGCCAAGACGAAATTGCTGAGTCTCGAAGAAGCGGCCAAGGGGATGGAAGAGTCCCTCAAGGGGAAAGACCAGTTCTTCCCCCTCAACCGAAAAGGCATTGAGCGAGGATTTGCTTTTGTGAGAAACGGAAAGTAGCCGCGTTTAGCGCTTTACCTTCCTTTCGTGTTTTCTCTCTTTCGTGTTTTCGTGATTCGTTTTTTCTTTTGTGTTTTAACTTTAAACTTTAGGCACTTTAGCGCACTTTAGGCACTCATCTTCTGTATTTCCTGAAAACCTCCACCTCCTCCTTGAGCCAGTCGGGCCAGTACTCCTCCGAGATGGGGTAGCTCGCGTCCAGGGCCTGGAAACACCCCTCACCCGTCACTTTCCGAATCCTTTCCAGGGAATTGTACTTCACCTCATCGACGCCGATGAGCTTTGCCACGGCTTTGTTGATTTCCTCCATGCTCTTGTCGTAGGGGTTGCCGTTCTTGAAAGCCCTCTGGGCAGCCAGTTCGTTGAGGCACTCCCGCCCCCTGTACCACTCCTTGAAGGAGGGGAAAAACATGGGCCCGTAGGAAACCCAGAACTCGATGTACTTGGCTCCCGCGTTGTAGACGACCCACACGGAGCCCCCTTCACTCACGCTTCCCCTCACGATGCTGTCATCTCCCATGGCAATGTTCTTGCCCCTCAGCAAGGAATCGATGCCTCCGAACTTGAGTCCCACCTCCTGGAACCGGGTTCGCCTGACGCCCTCCTGAAAGGTCCTCACGGCCTGGGGCAGTTTGATCAGGGCAGGGAACAGCAGTTTTCCGAGTCCCTCGGCGATTCCCACGGTGACGCCCCACCCCGATTCCGGGTTCGGGATCACGATATCCGCCTTCGATGATTGGTAGCAGTCCACGAGCTCACGACCC
>JAGUZM010000595.1 GCA_020060805.1 Deltaproteobacteria bacterium
AAAAGCCTTGATCTTCTCAGGAACGCTTTCAGGGACGCATGTGACCACGCCGTAGGGGCTTTTTCTGCCCCAAACCTCGTAAAACAGGGGATACTGGCCGGCGCCCAGAGGCTCTCCTTCCACCTCCATCCCCACGTTCCCTAGCTTCAACCTGGGGCTGATCACCCAGCCGCCCGGGATGTTCACGTTCCCCGTGATGACCTGAAGGATGGAGAAGGCCCTGCTGTTCTGGGTTCCGTTGGCGGTCTGGTCCTGGGTGCAGGTTCCCTGGTAGATGCCCGCGCCCCTGGTCGTGGCGAAAAGCCGCGCCAGTTTGCGGATATCATCCGCCGCAACCCATGTGATTTTCTCGGCCCACTCGGGTGTGTATTTCTGGATGTGCTCGGAAAGCTTGTCGAAGCCCATCGTGTAGGTCTCGATGAACTCTTTGTCGTAGAGCCCCTCGTTGATGATCACATGGATCATGGCAAGGGCCATGGCGCCGTCCGTGCCCGGCCTGATCTGAAGGTACATCTCAGCCCGGTCAGCGTAGGGAATCCTCTTCGGGTCAATGACCACAACCTTTGCCCCCTTTTTGAGGTTTTCTTCGATGACCAGCATCAGGGGGAAGTCGGACTGATGAGGGTTGTGACCCCAGAGGATGTAGAGCTTGGAATCCGACTCCTCCGTCGGGTACTTTCCGAAAGTGATCTGCCGGGTCCGGATCCTCATCCGGTAGCAGATGCTCTCCACGGAGAAGAAGTTGGGTGAACCGAAGGCAGCCTTGAATCGCTGGGTCAATCCAGCCATCTCGAGGTTTTCCACGCCGATGGATCCGCTGAAAACCCCGAGCACGGAAGGCCCGTATTGCTTTTTCAGCTGGAGCAGCTTGTCTGCGATTTCGCCGAGGGCCTGATCCCATGTGACCCTTTCCCATTTGCCGTTGCCCCTTTTCATCGGGTACTTGATGCGGTCGGGGTCATAAACGTTGTCCAGGGCGGCTTCGCCCTTCGGACAGAGTCGCCCCTTGTTCAACGGGTGGGATTCCAGCCCGCGAATCTTCACCGCCTTGCCGTCTTCAACGGTAACCCTCGTCCCGCAGCTGTGGTAGCACAGGGTGCAGTCCGTCATCACTTCTTTGATATTTTTTGCCATGGAGTCAAAAACCCTCCTCTTTCATTCTTTTATTGTTCTGTTGTGAACATCTATGACTGTAACGAGGCTTTCGTCCTGTTGTCAACCAGGAATTCTTAGCCGACGCCCATCTTATGCCGGATATCCTTGCTGATAGACCCGTCTTCCCAGAAGATCTTGAAGAAAGTCGTCCTTCTCGTAATGACGTGCACGGGGCGGAGAGCGCCTCTCTTGGACAAAAAGGGGAGGGGCCTAGGACGGCGACTTGACGCAGCTGAGGGCTACACGGTGTTTGTTGTTCTCCCAGGTCACGATCACGGTGATGGTTTTGAGGGTGGCGACGGGGGTGTTATCCGCGATATTCCATATTCTGCGATAAAACCCTCCGGCCGTGACCTGGCCCATGTCGTTCAGGCGTTCCTGGAAATCGACGGTGGTGATGGAGGAGAGGTTGCCGTTATTGGCTGATGTTTGATCCACGAGCAGGGAGTCGGTCATGCCCCGGTTCATGAGGTCCTCCATTTTGTCGGAGGCGAAGGTGAGGGCCGCGCTCGCATTGCCGCTCGTGGCATTGCCCCGGATCGAGGAGATCTGGATCGTTCCGACAGCCAGAAGGCCTACGGTGAGGGTGAGAAGGGCGATCAGGATTTCGAGCAAGGTAAATCCTTCCTTCCCCGCGAACCCGCTGCCTCCGAGGACCCTGCGGATCATGCTGTTTTTTCTCATAGCCCCAAATTCCTTGTCTTCACGGTTGATGAGAGCACCTGGCGGCGGTATGCATCGTTCGGGTTGGTGATGGGATTGTTGGCGAAATTGTACACCGTCCTGTCCCGGTATCCTCTCTGGGGACTCGGGGTTCTACCCACGAGGTAGACCTGCACAGCCCTGATGTTCGCTTCGGATCCTGCCGGGTCATCCGTCCATGTGCCGTCGCTCCGCTGATAGCGGATTTGCATGTTGTCGATGTCTTGCGCCACCGCCTGATACCCGTTGTCCTGGCCCAGGTTCTTTCGACGCAAAGAAGGACTGGCCGCATCCTCATCGATCCGGTAGATGACGATATCCGCCCGGTACAGGAGATCGCCCTCCCCGTAAGTGTTGCCCAGCCCCGCGGTCAATGAGATAACCGTTCCGGCGACGCTCCGGACCTCGAAAAAATCCGCCCTTCTCAGGTCCCCCTTCACCAGAACACCGAACCTCTTGCCAGTGGTGTTGAGATTGACATCCATCTCAGCCAGGGTAATTTGGGACCCTGTGGCGGTCTCACCGCTCTCGAGGGGCCGGCCTTCGTCGCTCGCCTTCACGATGACGATCATGTCGGTGTTGTCCTTGATGCCGTCGCCCGAGATGTTGATGTTGTCCCCCGCGATGAGGATCGCTCTCTTGCTCTCCGACCCGCCCCGGTCGTCCCAATCGAGGGAGTGGGGATTGGTGTCTAGGCCCGTGAGGTAGCCCGCCATGAGGATATCCCTGGTGATGAGATGCATGGCGCCTCTCAGGTTTTGCTGCATCGTGCCGATCTGGTCCTGGGCGAGGAAGGAGTCCTGCTGGGCTTTGAAGGTCATGTAAATGCCTGCGATGAGCACCAGCCCCAGGGGAATCCCCACAAGGGCCTCGACCAGGGTAAAACCAGCGTTCCCCCGGAGGCTGAGCCTCTTCGCCGATACCCTTCTCATTGCCAGGTTGTTCCAGTCCATCTCTTCACCAGGATGACGCCGGAGCCAAGAGCGCCCACGGCGAAGCAGGCATTTCTGTTGTTCTGAAGATAGACATACCCGCCCGTTAGACTATTGATCATGCCCCTGGAATTGAAGACCACCCGGTCCGAAGCGAAAGTGATTCCCTTTGCGCCGAAGCTCCCGCCGACAGGCGAGGCTGCAGCGCCGTTTCCATAACGGATGCCGCTCCCATACCGGCTCAAGTTCACCGTTTTCAGGAGAACGTCGTCCCCGGTGGCACCGTCGTAGACCTTGTTGCTTCCACCGGACCAGACCTGGTATCGCAGGTTATCAGCGGAGAAGACCACCGCACATTCCCCGATCTGATTGACTGCGGTCATCTTCGCCGCAGCCAGTTCAGCATACAGGTCCCGGGCAGAGCCTTTCAGCCTGTGGCCGGGTATCCACTGGATGTAAGCAGGAACGGCAAAGGTCATCAGAATGGACAGGACGACCGTCGTGACCATCAGTTCCATGAGGGTAAAGCCCGCTGATCGTTTCATGGTTGTCACCCGGCTACGGTTCCGATCTGTCTGCGGATAAACCGCCCCACGATGGACGACATGAGGAGCTTCCCGATTACCGAAAGGGGGGTTGGCTGGTCGGTGTGGCTCATCTGAATCCCGGCACAAATCGGTTCAAACCATCGAAGGGGTGGCCCCGCGGGTTCAGCCCAGAGAGGTCTGCGGAGGCCGATGAACCGAGGAGGTTTGGCCTGGGGAGGAGCCACTTTACCATTGACACGTTATCGTATTGTTTTTATATTTCAAACATAAAAAAAGGCCCCTGTCAATATTACAGCATAACCCGTTAAACGGCGCACCAATCCCTTCCGAAGAACGAAAACCCCTAAAGGGAGCTTGCCATGCGTCAAGTACGGAACTGGAAAACCCCCCTGATCGCGACCGCCATTCTTGTGGCTCTCGCCTGTCTTCCAGTCCTTGGAAACCTTTCCGTCGAGATCGTCAAGAGGGAAACGCAGAAAAAGGAAGTGGTGAAACTGGCCACCCCGGACCGGGTTGGAACAGAGGTAAGGGATGACAAAGCTCACGAATGATAACGGGTCTGTGATCGTTATCGCCCTGATGATTCTGGCGGTGAGCTCGATCATCGGGGTGATCTCCTCCAACCTCACTCGAACCGACCTGACCCTGACCAACAGCTACATCCAGCAAAAGCAGGCATTTTACGCCGCAGAAGCGGGTCTGAATCACGCCGCGACCGTTGTCGGGGCCCTCACGGTCAGCCCCGACGACCCCAACTGGTCCACAACGCTCACCGGGACGATGCAGACGGGTGAAACCTATTCCGTCCTGATCAAGCACAAGGTTTCCGATGGGAGCGTGGTCAAATGGGGCGACCCTGACGGCGATTTCGTTTTCGGAGAGTGCACCGGTTGCTCAGGAAAACCGGTGGAGCGAATCATCAGCACCGGCTTGAGCAGAGGGGGGGCGAGGCAGACGGTCGGAGCCGAGATGCACTCCGAGGCGCTGTTTGCCGACCCGCCGGCAGCGGTGTACGTCGGGGGAACTGCATTTGACAACAGCGGCAGGGCGAGCGTGATTGAGGGTGAATACGGCTACATCGTGGACAAGGCGACCTGCACGGAGGTCCCGGATGCCGTGACGACCACGTCCGCCGCCGCCGGGAGGGAAGCGTCTGATTTTACCGGAAGAACCGGACTCCGGGCGTCACTGCTGAATGACCAGAGGTCCTACCCTGTTTCGCAAATCATCAATAATCTGAAAGATGCGGCGGAGTCTGTCTCACCGACGAACAACCTCGTGCTCGGCTCCAGGGACAATTACGGGCTTTTTTACTCTCCGGGCGACTTCAGCATGAACAACCTCTCCGGCTACGGCATGCTGCTGATCGGAGGAAATGCGAACATCGGCGGCAATATCGGGTGGCATGGGTTGATTCTCGTCAAAGGGAATGTTCTTCTCCGGGGAGGAGGGAGACAGGAAGTCTATGGCGCTCTCCTGGCCGGAGGGAGCTTGGATATCCGGGGCGGCCCTGAAATCTACTATGACTGCCGGGAAATGAATAACATCAAAGACAAGTATTCCAAGTACAAAAGAAGACTGTGGACGGCGGAAGTTCCTTCCATCTGGTAGGGGGCAAATCCGTGCTTTCACCTCCACCGTGAACCGCTTCGTTGAGCCACTCCATTCTGTGACGCTCTTCAAAATCAAGGGATTTTTGAGACAAGGGACCCTCCAGGCGGCGGTCAAGGAGTCACAGTTCAATCTGCTGATTCAAGAAGGCCTTTCTCTTGAGGGCGGCCACGGAGGTCGTGGTATCCATCAGGGAGGGCCTGCTTTCGAGGGCCATCTTCACCTTCAGTTTCAGCTCTCTCATGTCGGAACCTTTGACCACATAATGGTCTGCTGCGATCGATCTCAGGTCATGCTTGAATGAGGGGTAAGCGGTGCAAAGGATGACCGGCAGGTCATAGAAGGTGTTGCGGATGTCCTGAAGAAGGTCGAGCCCATCGTGCCTGGGCAACCGGATGTCTAGAATGACCAGATCAAACCGCCCCTCTTCGATAAAATGGAGAAGACCGGTGCCGTCTCCTTTCGTGATCACCTCGTACCCTTCTTCGGTCAGTTCCTCTTCATAAAGGATACGGATCGGTTTTTCATCGTCCACGACGAGGATCTTGTTCATAGCACTTCCTCACCGCACTCTCCTCAGGGGGGATCAAAGTCTCCGCCCTCGGGGCTCAAGGAGCTTCGGCCCCGGAACCCTTGGGAGCGTTCAGACAGTGCCGGCGCCAGGAGCAATCCCACCGATCACAGTCATGGATTCCCCGACGGTAGCAGTCCGGGTTTCCCTCGGCCCGCTGGATGCTTCGGATCAGAGCCGCAATGTCGAGGAGCCCGTCTTCTGTTGCCTTTTCAGCCAATGGGTCGGACACCTTCGTTGGGTTTCGATCTTTCAAGGTCCCATCTGACAGGAGGTCGGGACTCACCTCCATCCGCCCCTCTCTTCTACCCGGCCGTGGGCGAGACGGGAACCAGTCTCTGACCGCCATCATTCCATCATACTCTTCGAATCGCTGTCTATAGGGGAGCAGCACATTTGCATGGGAAAAAGCCCCATGACCCGGGAAGGTGTCCTGACAGGTGTGATCGGGGTATAGCCGGGACAGGCGGAGGGGGGCTACTCTTTCCACCTCTCGATGTCGACAAGCCCCAGTTTCGCTGCATAGCGCACAAGGTCCAGGGAACTCTGCAGGCCGAGTTTGTTCATGATGGTCGTGCGGTGGTTTTCCACTGTCTTGGGGCTGATAAAAAGCCTTTCCGCGATCTCCTTGGGTGAAAGCCCTTCAGCGAGCAAGCGCATGACCTCCTGTTCCCGGGGGGTAAGGGTCCCATAAGCGGCATCCGTGATTTTTTTCTCCCTTTCCGAGGACCCCAGGAGCCTTTCGACGACCTGATGAGAGATGGAGCTGTCGAGGAAATACTCGCCCCGTCCCACAAGGTCCAGCCCCTGGAGCAGTCTGTCGGAAGCGGATTCTTTGACAATGTACCCGGTTGCGCCGGACTGAAAAGCCTTCACGATGTAGTCTATCTTGGAGTGCATGCTGATGACCAGCACCCGTGTGTCGGGAAGCAGGCTTCGTATGGCCCGGGTGATTTCAAAGCCGCTTTGGTCAGGCAAGGAAATGTCCATCAACACCAGGTCGGGTTTGAGCTCCTTGGCCAGGCGGAGCCCCTCACGGCCGGAACCCGCTTCCCCCTTCACCTCGAACCCGGAATTCCGCGCGATGATCGCCTTGAGCCCTTCTCGGAAGAGGGGATGGTCGTCAATGATCAGAATACCCTTCTTGTGAGCCATCTTTTTCCGCCTCCCACGGGATTTCGATCAGGATCGTGGTACCCATCCCGGGACTGGAACGAATCTTGATTCTGCCTTGAAGGAGCTTCACTCTTTCCTCAATACTCCGCAAACCCATGCGCTTTTCCTCTGTGAGGGAAGCCAATCGCTGTTCCACATCGAACCCCTTGCCGTCATCTTCGATGCGAAGAATGATGTGCGGGAACGAGGCGACGAGCCGGACCGTTGCATTTGCCGCCTCCGCGTGCTTCTGGATATTGTTGAGGCCTTCCTGGACCATGCGGTAGAGATTGATCTCCGTGTCAAAGTCGAGGGTCATTTTCTCGACCCCTGCGGAGAAGAACTCAACCCTCACCCCGGACTTTTCAGAGAAGTCCTGGCAGTATTGTGAGACCGCCTGGACGAGGCCGAGATCGTCGAGGGCAGGAGGGCGGAGATCATAGGACAGATCCCGCACGGACATGATGGATCTCTGAAGGGTTTTGGAGAAGTCCGACAGCTTCTCCCGCAGGGATGGCGGCACGCCATGGTGCTGGTCGAAAAGGGTGTCCAGGCCGATTTTAACCGAGGTGAGCTCCTGAGCGAGCCGGTCGTGGAGCTCCCGGGAAATGATTTGACGCTCGTTCTCCTGCGCTCTCAGGAGCTGTTGCGTCAGGGCTTCGATGTGCTCCTCAGCCTGCTTCCTGGAGGTGATGTCCCTCAGATGCTCCACAACCATGACCACGTTTCCTGCGCCGTCGAAGATCGGCAGGGCGCGTATTTCTCTTATCCGTCCGTCAAAAGGGCTGCAGACTTCCAGTTCCCGGGGCTTGCCCGTTTCAAACACCTCCAGGGCGTGGCAAGGGTCGCAGGGGGCCTGGCGATTCATGGTCACAGCGTAGCAATAAGGCTTTTCCCCACGTTCCTCCCTGGGGAAGTGCTCCAGGCCCTTCCAGTTGGACTTCACGATCCGCAGGTCCCTGTCGATGACCAGAAGGAGGTCATGAAGGGCACCGAACGCGTTTGACAGCAATTCTTCCGTCTCTTTGAGCCTGGCTTCGTTCTTTTTCTGAAGGGTGATGTCCATGATCAGGTTGAGGGTGGCCGGTTCTCCCATCCAATGGAGGACCACGACATTGTTCCTGAGCCACAAGACCTCCCCCTGTTTGTGGATGATCCGAAACTCATACACAACCGGGACCTCCTCACCCCTGATCCTCCGGACGTAGTAGTCTTTGATCATCTCCCGGTCTTCAGGATGGACGAATTCAAGGAAGGGGCGAGAGGTCAGCTCCTGGGCCGAATACCCTGAGATCGCCTCAGCCTTTGGGTTGACGAACTTGAGCATTCCTTCCTGGGCGATGAGGATAGCCTCATTCGCGTGCTCCACCAACAGCCGGTAATCCTCCTGGCTCTCACGCATCACTCCGTGGGCCTGGTTTTTTTCAGAAAGGATCTCCGAGTTGGTCCTGTTGTCCAGGGGGATGGGGCTGGAACCTTTCCGGTCATTTTTCGGTTTCAAAGTCACGGGGAGAGCCTCCCTGGAATCTCATGGGCCCCCAAAAAGGATTCTCAGGAGATTGCCGCGGCCGGGGATGAGGGCATCCGGCGTTCAGGGCTCAACACGAAAGAGAGAGGAAAAGCATCTTACAACGATCTGAATGAAGGCGCCAGTGTTTCTTACAACGGAAGGGGCAGAGGCGAGAGGGGACGGCCTGCGCTTCGTGGACAGGGGCGGGGGGAGTGATTAAGGTTTTTTCCAGACAAAGATCCAGCCTTCGGGAAAAAAGGCGGCTCGTTTCCTGTAGCTTGTGTAAAGGGAGGTCAGGAATGAATCCAAGGAGATACTTTTTGTTGCTGGCCTTGTTTGCTCTGGCGTTGAGCGGCTGCGCGGGAACCCTGGGCGTATGGCCGCACCAGGCCCTGTCGTCTCAAGAGCGGGAAAGGGTCCTGGAGGAGTTGAAGAAAAACTGGCAGGACTACGATGTGTACAGCGACGGGCCTGTTGAACAAACCGCCGCAGTCATATTCGATCCCCGGAAGGACGAGAGAAAACTCCTCGGCTATGGGTACGTCAAGGTGGGGAAGGAGAGAGATGTGGAAGTTGCGGTGAACTGGGTTCTCTTCCACGTCACATTCAACCCCACGCTCTACAGGATCTACGACGATGAAGGCAGGTTTTACGGTTACCTGTTGATCGCCCTATACGTCCCCGTGCCAAGACGGGTGGATGACCGCACCCTCATGCTCCCCCAGCACCAGTCGCCCCTTTATTTCGTCGGCTAAGGGACGATAACGATCTCGTCGGGAAAGCGGCTCAGTTTTTCCATTCCTCCCTGGGTGACCACAAACGTGTTCTCAACCCCCACGACTCCCTTTCCCGGAAAAACAACCTTGGGCTCCAGGGCGAGCACCATCCCCTCTTCCAGGACATGGCGGGAGTTTTTCGCGATGAGGGGCCATTCGTCCAGTTCGAGACCAAGGCCGTGCCCGACAAAAGGAACGGCCAAGGGGTGGCCCATGAATCCCTGGGTGAATCCCGCTTCTCGAGCGACGCGAAGGGCCAGATCGTAGAGGTCTCCGGCATCGGCTCCGGGCCTCCCGTTTTGTGCGACAGCCGTCTGAACGTCGATCATGGCCTGATGAGCACGGCGGAGTTTTTCCGGGAGATCTCCTAAGGCGAAAATGCGGCTCTGGTCCGAGATGTAACCCTCCACATTCGAAGCATAATCGAACAGAATGGGCTCTTGAGGCCTGATTCTTCCGAAGCCTGCCCCATGGGACATGAAAGGGCCGGTTCCCTGCCCGCCTGTCGGCCCTGGAGACGCGCTCGGGACCGCAGCGCCCGGCCCAGCCAGGATGTGGCCATAGACATTCAGCTGGTTGAAGGCCCTCATAGGGCACATGCCGGGATGGCCCTTGCTGCGATAGAAGGCCTCGGCTCTGAGAGCGAGGTCCGTCTCGGTTTCAGATTCTTTGAGGAACCCGGGAACTTTCTCGAACAGCTCGTCCCCGACGGCCGCCGCTTTCCTGACAAGGGAAATCTCGCGAAAAGACTTGACCATACGCACGGACCGAATGAGGGGGGAAATGTCGGCCATGTTTGCTTCCGGGAAGAGGTCCTTGTAAGCAAGGTACAACGCGGCAGGAAGCACATCCATCTCCAGCCCGATGCGGGCCGGCCCTGTGCCGTGACAGCTCCTGATCAGCTCAGGCACTTGCGACAGGGACCGGAGGGGGACAATCCCGTCGATAAGGCCGTCCTGGCAGGCCCTTTCGTAGCTTTTTCGCACCATGAAAAGAGGCGCTCCTTCTGCGGGCACCCACAGGACGCCATTCTGATCCGTACCGATCAGGTAGAAGAGGTCGGTTCTCTGCACGATGAGGGCCCCGTCGATCCCATCGTCGCGGAGGAGAAGCTGAAACCGCTTCACCCTTTCTGAAAACTCTGACCGTATAGCCTCATCTGCCATCACCCCTCACCTCCCCGAAAGAACTTGACTTTACAAGGCTTCGTTCACTATAGCAGTGGTCGCGGAATTCGCAGAGCCCTATTCTATAGCCTTTCCATCGGGTCCGGTGCAACATGAATGACACCACTCTTGTACTGAGAGCCGCGCTTGAAACAAGCCGCTATCGGCCCCATATTAAAGTCGTGTTATGCGCTGTTCTAATCAGCCCTCTGACGGATTAGGATCTTATCGCAGAAATCGCGGATAACCGGAAGCGGGTCGGATGAGAGATAAGGAGGGAATTCGAGCCTGCCTATTCAAGGGTGATGAGCGGGTCCGGAGAGGATAGGGCCGGGGAGAAGTGATGACCTTCACACCGTCATACCAACATGGGCATGAATCAGATGAGCCGGTCTGGTGGTTCGCTTTTTCCGGCCCCAAACTCCTTGTCGAGGTGAGTCAGGGGGGTGTGCGCATCCCTTTTGCAAAGGATCTCCTTTCCTTGAATGTGACCCCTATCCGGACGCAGTTTCTCGGCTTTCTCGACGGTCGCTCGTGTTATTCGGCGGAGTGCGGCCCTGATGTCGTCCCGGCCGAGGCCGCGGCCTTCCGAGGGCTCCGCGGGCTTTTCCCCGACTTGGGAGACGAACTTTTCGCCCTGGCCGGGCGTGCCCTGCAAATCGTGAACTGGGACCGGACCCACCGGTTCTGCGGCCAGTGTGCGGCGCCCACAGCCGACAAGGAGGATGAGCGAGCCAAAATCTGCCCCAGATGCGGGCTCGTCACCTATCCCCGAATGTCCCCTGCCATCATTGTCGCTGTCCGGAAAGAAAAACAGATCCTCCTTGCCAGGGCCTCCCGGTTCCCTGACGGCCTGTACAGCGTTCTTGCGGGGTTTGTGGAACCCGGAGAAACCCTGGAGCAATGCCTGAGAAGAGAGGTGCGGGAGGAAACGGGCATAGACGTCCAGAACATTGAGTACTTCGGAAGCCAGGCATGGCCTTTTCCGAATTCACTGATGATTGCCTTTACCGCGGATTATGCCGGGGGGGAGATCACCATCGACAAAAAGGAGATCGTTGACGCCGGCTGGTTTTCCGCAAACAACCTCCCCAGCATACCGGATAAACTGAGCGTGGCTCGCCGGCTGATCGACTCCTTTGCCGGCAAGCCCTGAGTCCGCTCCTTCCCCCTGTTTTTTCCCAAAACCTCCCTGCCTCCTGCCGTGTTTCGTTGACTTATACCCACAGAATTGTTTATAATTAACAAATATTTATCGCGGACCTGGAGGGTCATTCCCGCGTTTCGGATTTTCTTCCTGTGCCCGGAAAGATTTCGGCGGGAGGCACGGAACCTGAGATGTGAGGAGCACCTGCCGGGCCATGAGGAGGATACGGACATGAGCGCAAACAAGGGAGATACCCTCCAATCGGTTTTCCCTTCTTCCAGCCCCACGATCGGCGTGGACACCGGAGGCGCAGATACGGCAAACGGCGTCGGCGATGACCCGTTGGCGATCGTGGGCGGAAAGGAATCAGAGGGCAAAAAGGCTGCCGCCGCGCCCGAAGTTCAAATCATGCCGAAAACGAGATTCCTTGTCTTCGGCGCCATATTCTACATTCTCCTGGTGAGCTACCTCTTCATCGTCCTGTTTTTCCCTCAAAGCAGCATCGCCCGGTTTTCCGCCGTGTTCGAGACCTTTTGGGCTCAGTTCGTGTTCCTGGTCCTGTGCCTGGTGGGGATCACCCTGTCTTTGTTCGGCCTGTTTTGCTTCGTTTGTGAAGAATATCTGAAGTCGAGGTGGTATCAGCCCAAGTTAGGAAAACTATCGGTGACTGAAGGGTTCATTTCAAAGGAGCAGCTCAACGAAGTCCTGGAGGAACAGGAGCAGAAGATCGGGGAAGTCCTGGTGCGATCGGGCCGCATTACAGAGGAGCAGTTGACCAAGGCCCTGGCGCAGCAGAAGAGCACTCCCGGCAGGCTGGGGGAAATACTGACTGGGATGGGGTACGCGAAGGAAGAGGATGTCTACTGGGCCCTCGGGAAGACGCAAAGGAAGATCGGGGAGATCCTCGTTGACAAAGGCATGCTCACCAGAGAGGACGTTCTTTGGCTGATCGACCAGCAAAAGAGCGGGCCCCGTCGGATTTGATCAGTCCACCCGGGCCAAACAAACCATCGTCGCCGCGGGAACATCCTAAAGGCAAAGGATAAGGGGAAGTTGGACCGCCTCTCAATACGGCCGCAGGGCCTTGCCCGTTACCAGGAGGGGAAATTCCGCCAAAACTCCTTGTCTTTTTCCTGCCATTCCCTCCCGAATTTTTTCTCATAATAAGATCCGAGCCTGTCAAGCCACCGCCACCAGGAGCTTTCGCCCTTTTCCTTTGCCTCCAGGACATCGATCAGAAACGTCTCGATTCTGTGCATCTCGTCTTTCGGAATGTAGGAAGCGGCTCCCCCCTGAAAGGACCTGATCGTGTTATCCGGACTCAGGGCATGGGCGGTCAGCATCACGGCAATGAGATTCCTTTTTGTCGCGATCTCCAGAAGTTTATACCCGTCCACCCCCATGATATCCAGGATCGCAATATCAAAATCCTCGTTCTCCAGAAGCCTCTTTGCGTCAGCAAAGTTCGATGCTTTCGAGACCTTGCACCTGGGCAGCAATCCTTCCAGGGTTTCCAGAATATCGGGCTCATCATCCACGATGAGAACCCTTTTCCCTTTCAGCAAATCCTTAGAAGCCATGCTCGTGCCTCCTTTCCGGTCGCCTTAAGTTCAAGGGAGGGCGTTTTCCGTCCGCCCTGTATCACAGAAAACCGCACCTCAATCATTCCCTGCCCCACGTCGAAAACATCAGAACACAGGCGCCCTATGAACTCTCCTACCATCTCCATTAATACACCTGGTGAAGTTATTCAAGGGGGCCCATGTCGTCCCTCCCCTTTTCTCCCCTCGTCACCTGCCCTTCGTACCAGTCAATCTGCCGGCAGATCCCCCGGATGATACGCACATCCCTGGCCCTCAGAGGGATTCGCGACAGGAAACGCCGGATGTTGAGCATCCAGTGTTCCGGATTCTGGGGGTTGATGAAACCGATCTTCGTGAGCACCTGTTTCAAGTGATCGTACATCCCCTCCAGTTCGAACTTGTTGGCCAGTCGCGGGAGGGGTTCCTCGTCAGGTTGAGGACTTGCAAGGAAGATCTCGTAGCATAGGACCATGACGGCCTGGGACAGGTTGAGGGAGGCAAAGCGCGACGTGGGCACCGTTGCGATGGTGTGACAGGCTCGCAGGTCTTCGTTGGACAGGCCCCGGTCCTCGGGTCCGAAAAGGATCGCCACGAGGTTTTCCTGAGAGATGGATATTAAATCCTGGGCCAGGTTCCGAGGGTTCGTGAGGGCAGGGCGCTGCGTGCCCGTGCGGGCGGTGGTTCCCACGACATACTGAAAGGGATCGAGGGCAGCAGACAGCCCGTCGTACACCTCCATCGCCTCGACAATATCGATGGAGGTGCCTGTGGCCATCTTGAGGATACGGGTCAGGTCACAGTTCTCGGGCTGCACGACAATGAGACGGGTGATGCCCATGTTGTTCATTGCCCGCGCCACGGAGCCGATGTTCTCCGGGATCTGGGGCCGCACCAAAACGACAGCTATGTTCTCAAGTTTGACAGCGTCCACTTCTGACCTTCCATACGGTTCCCTCCGTTGTTCCCTTTGCCCAGGCTCAGGGCCGGGGCTGTGCGCAAACCCTTCCCGGCGCTGGTAATGTATTACAATTCCCATGGATTTTGAAACCCATTTTTTCGGCGGGCAGAGTGGTTGCGGGGAAAAAACGCTTGACAACATGGACCTGCTATTGTCATAACAACAGTACAAAAGCGGCGGTTCACCCTGGGGGAGGGAAGGGTTCATGGTCAAGGCGATACTGGGTTACGATATCGTTGCGGGTATGAGCGTCGAGGCGTACGAAAAATGGCTGAGGGATATCCACATCCCGGATCTTTCCAGAATACCGGGGCTGAGAAGGCTCGTGTTGAACACGGTGAAGGGCCGGGTCAGAGGGGAGACGACGTTTTATCGAATTGCCGAACTCCATTACGACAGCATGGACGCTTTCGAAAAGGCCAAGAGGTGGCGAGAGGAAAACCCTGTGCCGAGGGAGAGAAGCCCGGAGGGCAAGACAGACTTCAAGTTCTACGTGGTCTGCGAGACCGAGGAATTCGATTTTTGAAAAAAAGGATCGAGCGATCTGGCGCCATGAACGGAGACAAGGGGATGCTCAAAGAGAAAGCCATCCCTCTTTACTATCAGCTTGAAACGATTCTCAGGCGAAGGATTGTCCAGGGAGAGTTCAGTTCACAGGTGCCAATACCCAGTGAGGAGACTCTTTGCCGGGAGTACGATGTCAGCCGGATTACTGTCCGGCAGGCCCTTGCCTCCCTTGAAGAGGAAGGGCTTATCATCCGGAGGAGAGGTAAGGGGACCTTCGTCGTGGAGAAAGCCGTTTCTCTGGACCCGCCTCGTTTCACGGGCTTCATGGAAGACCTCATCTCCATGGGAATCAAGACCACGGCCAAGATCCTCGACATGGGCATGATCGAGGCACCGACCTGGATCATGGAAAAGCTCAAGCTTGATCCTGCGGCAGAAGTGCTCCGGATCGAAAAAATCAGGTTGGTAGAGGGGACCCCCTTTTCCTACGTCGTCAATTATCTCCCTGCGGATATCGGTATCAAGATTCCGAAAGACAAGCTCAGCGGCAAGCCTCTGCTGATGATCCTGGAGACAAACCTGGGGATCATGGTGGACGAAGCGGACCAGACCGTGGAAGCAACGATCGCCGATGCCCACGTGGCGCCCCTCCTCGGAATCCGGGTGGGCGATCCCCTGCTCAAGGTGGAACGAACCGTTTACGACGGGAAAGGGAGACCGGTGGAGTGCGTCTCAGTCCTTTACCGGGCTGACAAGTACTGCTTCAACGTTAAGCTCAAGCGGCAGAGATCCAAGGACTCCGCGGGTTGGCGTGCGGTATGATGGGGCTGCTTTCACGGAGGGAGAAAAGCTGTTTATGAATTCCCGTGGCCCGGAAGATGCGATCTTCTATGTCAACGACCCGGCAGACCTGTCCTGGGACGTGGAAGCGGACGTTCTCGTCATCGGAGCGGGGGGATGTGGGCTCGTTTCAGCCCTGGCAGCTGCGCAAAAGGGGGCGCAGGTTTTCGTCCTGGAGAAGGAAAAGACTGCGGGAGGGAACACTTCCCTGAGCCAGGCCATGGTCCCGGCAGCTGGGACGAGGTTCCAGAAGCAAGCCGGCATGGAGGATTCAGCGGAACTGATGACCCAGGACATCCTCCACAAGAACAGCCACGGGAGCGACCCAGACCTGACGCTGCACGTGGCCCGGGAATCATCGAAACTTGTGGAATGGCTGAACGACTCCATGGGTATAAGCCTTGGGCTGGTGACGGATTTCCTCTACCCGGGCCATTCCCGGTACCGCATTCACTCGAACCGGACCAGGAAGGGAGAGCACTTCGTCAACGATCTGCTCAAGGCTGCGGCCCGTTACGAAAATATCGACATCGCCTACAATGCGCCTGCAAGAAGGCTGATCGCCGACCCGAAGGATGGTGCGGTGCTGGGCGCTGAAGTCGAGATCGAAGGGGTGGGGAAAAACCTGGCCAAAGCCAAGAAAGTGATTCTCGCCCTCAACGGGTTCGGCGCGAACCGGGAAATGCTGGCCAGGTACATCCCGGAAATGAAGGATGCTTACTACTTCGGCCACGAGGGAAACACGGGGGAAGGCATCCTGTGGGGCGAGGCCCTCGGTGCAGCCCTCGACTGCATGGCCGCTTACCAGGCCCACGGGTCAGTGACCCACCCCCACGGAACCCTGTTGACCTACGCGACGGTCAGCATGGGCGGATATCACCTGAACCTGGAGGGAAAGCGCTTCGTCAACGAGTACCATGGCTATTCCGAGCACGCTCTGGACGTGCTCGCCCAGAAAGAAGGCGTTGCCGTGGCGGTGTTTGACGACAGGATCTACCGGACGGTGCAGGACTACGAGGACTTCCAGCAGTGTATCCGGATGGGGGCGATCAGGAAGTTCGACGCCATCCAAGATCTCGCCGCCTCTTTCAGGCTGCCCGTGGAGGAGGCGGCCGCAACCCACGAGGCTTTCTGTAGGTCAGCCAGGGGAGAGGGGAAAGACCGTTTCGGCAGAACGGATTTCGGCAAGCCCCTCGCACCTCCCTTTTACGGCGCGAAGGTCACGGGAGCCCTGTTCCACACCCAGGGCGGCCTGAGGGTGAACAAACGAGCCCAGGTCATACGAGAAGACGGCGCGGCCATTCCCGATCTTTTCGCGGGCGGGGGAACGGCAGCCGGGTTTTCGGGTAAAGCAGGGCCTGGGGGATATCTCTCAGCCAACGGGTTGCTCGCTGCCCTTGTCATGGGCAAGATTGCGGGCGAAGAAGCGGCATCGGCCGCTCTTGAGGAAGTCGGTTAGGGGAGTCACCACCACACAGAAAAAGGAGGGAGCTATGAAGAAGGGAAAGAGGAAATCGCAGGCAAAGGGGATGACCCGGAGGGATTTCATGAAAAAGTCCGCTGCCATGGGCGTGGCCGCCGCTGCGTTGGGAACCATCGGGTTCCCCAACGTGCTCAGGGGGGCGGAGCCCAAGGAGATTCTGATCGGCCACATCCATCCTCTCTCAGGAGCCCTGGGTTTCGACGGCCAGGAATTGAAGAAAGGGCTGATGCTGGCGGTCAAAGAGATCAATGATGGGGGAGGAATCAAATCGCTGGGTGGAGCCAAACTCAAGCTTCTGGATGCCGACAGTGAGGGCAAGCCCGAGCTTGCAGTGTCGGCCGTGGACCGTTTCAGCCGGGAGGGGGTGGTGGCTGTGATGGGGGCTTACCAGTCCGCCGTCACCCTGGTGGCGACCCAGCAGGCCGAAAGGCTTCAGATCCCCTTTGTCGTGTCCGTGGCGGTCGCTGACGAGGTCACAAGCCGGGGCTTCAAATACACCTTCCGGGTCCAGCCGAGCGCGGAGCAGATGGCCTCCCAGACGGTGAAGTACATCAGCGAGATCGCGAAAGCGAGCGGGCAGAGCGTCAAGACCATCGCCTACCTCCACGATGACACCGCATTCGGAGCTTCCCTCTCAGGCCATGTGAAGAAGTACGCACCGACCTACGGCATGGAAGTGATCGTGGATGTTCCCTACTCGCCCAGGGCGGCGGACGTGACCACAGAGGTCGGCAAGATCAAGGCAGCGGGTGCGGACATCATCATGGACACTGGGTACTTTGGCGACGGCGTGCGGGTTCTCAAAGCCATGAGGGACATGAAAGTCGGGGGGAAGGGCATCATCGGGTGCGGAAACGGGGCCTTCAGCCATCCGAAGTTCGTGGACGAACTGGGGAAGATGACCGAGCACGTGATGGATGGGAACTACCGCGCCGATCCTCGGAGCGCCCTTACCAAGAATGCCTTTGCCAACTACAAGGCGGCATACGGCACAGAAATGGGCCCATCCACCGTATTCGCGTACCAGCCTGTCTACGTCCTGGCAGACGCCCTGGAGCGGGCCAAATCCACGAAGCCGGAAGCGATCCGGGATGCCCTCGCCAAGACGAACATGACAAACCACATCCTGCCCCAGGGACCGATCGTGTTCGGGCCTGACGGCCAAAACAAGAACGCCCAGGCGGCGATGATGCAGATTCTCGGAGGCAAGATCCTCGTCGTTTGGCCTGAGCAGTACTCTGAAGCGAAGTTCGTTTTCCCTCAGCCGGCATAGGGAAAGGGGCTCCTGTTTCCTTTCTCCCGGCCCTCCCGTCAGGAGGGACGGGAGAAGGGGCTGTCTTCTGACTTCTGACTTCTGTCTTCTGGAATCGTTCCCATGACCCTGTCGTTCGTGATCGGCTCGCTTTTGAACGGTTTGCTGATAGGCGGTGTGTACAGCCTGATGGCCATCGGTCTCACGCTGATTTTTGGGGTGATGAGGGTGGTCAACTTCGCCCACGGGTCTCTGATCATGCTCGGGATGTACACGTCCTATTGGGCGGTCATGCTTCTGCGGATCGATCCTTACCTCTCCATGCTCGTCTCCCTCGGCGTGCTGTTCATCATCGGCGCCTGCTTTCAGAGGTTCCTGATCAACCCGATCCTCAACGCGCCGGAGCACAACCAGCTCTTGTTGACCCTCGGCGTCTCCCTGTTCATGGAAAACCTGGCGGTGTTTCTCTGGTCGCCGGACTACCGGGTCCTCAGGACATCCTACGGGGACGTGAATTTTTACGTGGGCGATATTTCGATCTCCCTGGTCCGGATCCTCGCCTTTGTTTCCGCGATGATTCTGGCAGGGATTCTCTACCTCGTCCTGACCCGGACCGATCTCGGGAAAGCGATCCGCGCTGCCAGCGAGGAGCCCAAAGGGGCCCTTCTGATGGGGATCAACATCCGGCGCATCTACATGATCACCTTCGGGATCGGCGCTGCCTGTGCCGGGGTTTCCGGCGCGGCGATCACGCCCTTCATTCCGGTCTATCCCTATGTCGGGTGGCTTTTCGTGATCACGGCCTTTGTGGTCGTTGTCCTGGGCGGGATGGGAAATATCATGGGTGCCTTTGTCGGCGGCCTGATCATCGGCGTTGCGGACAGCGTGGGGGCGATGCTTTTGCCCGGAGCGATGAAATCGATCATCTCGTTTACGATCTTTATCCTCATCCTTCTTTTCAAGCCCACGGGTCTTTTCGGGAGGCGTCATGACTGAAGCGAGGGGTCACCTGAAAAGAAAGCTTTCGCGCAACACGTGGATCGCCGTGGTCCTCGTCCTCGCAGCGCTCCATTTTCTGCCCTGGGTGTTTCCGAGCCTCCTCCACATCATGATCATGATTTTTCTCTTTTCCCTGATGGGGCAGGGCTGGAACGTTCTCGGCGGGTATGCGGGGCAGTTTTCTTTCGGCCACTCGCTGTTCTACGGCCTGGGAGCCTACGTCTCCTCCCTTCTTTTCGTCCGCCTGGGCCTGACGCCCTGGATCGGGATCTTTTTTTCGTGCGGTGCCGGGATGCTCCTGGGGCTCTTTATCGGGTTTCTCAGTTTTCGCTATGGCCTCAAGGGCCCGTTTTTCGCCCTGATCATGCTTGCCTTCGCAGAGATTTTTCACATGACGGCCACGGGCTGGAGCGCCGTTGGAGGCGCCCTCGGCGTGCTGATTCCACTCAAGGGAAACGCGCCGGGCCTGATGCAGTTCATCCGAAAGGAACCCTTCTACTTCATCACCCTCTGGATGATGGTGGGGTCCCTGTATCTCGTCTGGAAGCTGGAAGGGACCCGGCTCGGGCTCTACTTCCTGGCGACAAGAGAGGACCATGACGCCGCTGAGGCCTTGGGCGTGAACACGTTCAGAGCGCAGATGGCGGCCATGGCGATCAGCGCAGGCATGACGGCCATGGGAGGAACGATCTATGCCCAGTACCTCCTCTACATCGACCCGGATTCCACCTTCGGTGTCGTCAATTCGGTCGAGATCATGCTCCGGCCCATCATCGGCGGGCCGGGCACGATTCTCGGCCCGTTGCTCGGCTCCGTTGTCCTCACGCCTCTGTCTGAGATTACCCGCCTCGCTTTTCAGTCCTACAGCGGGGTGTACCTCATGATCTATGGCGTGATTCTCGTGGCGGTGATCATGTTTCTTCCCGGCGGGATCATCGGGTTCGTGAAGGAGATCCTGTCCAGGTTTGAAAGAAAGGCCGAGGAGGGGCGATGAGCGGTCCTTTCCTCCATGTGGCATCTCTGTCCAAGTCCTTCAAGGGCCTGAGAGCCATCTACGACGTCTCCTTCCGTATCCGGGAAGGGGAGATCCTGGGGCTGATCGGCCCGAACGGCGCTGGCAAAACGACCCTTTTCAACCTCATCACCGGGGTTTTTCGTCCTGACGGCGGGAAGATCGAATTTCTGGGCCAGAACCTTGTCGGGATGGCCCCCCACGTGATCTGCAAGCTCGGAGTCGTCAGGACCTTCCAGCTCGTCAAGCCCTTTACCCACCTCTCGACGCTGGAAAACGTGGCGGTGGGATGCTACAACCGGACGTCAGACATCCAGGAAGTGGAAGAGAGGGCATGGGAATTGCTCGATTTCACCGGCCTTGCGAAAAAGGGGCTTCACCCTGCAAGCAGCCTGACCACCCCGGACAGAAAAAGGCTGGAACTCGCCCGTGCTCTAGGCACCAAACCGAAGCTGCTCCTCCTGGACGAGGTCATGGCCGGCCTGAACCCGAAGGAGCAGGGAGACATCGTTGAACTGGTTCACAAGATTCGCGACAGCGGCGTGACGATTCTCATCATCGAGCATCACATGCGGGTGATCATGGGCGTCAGCGATCGCATCATCGTGCTCCATCACGGGGTCTGCATCGCGGACGGTGAACCCCGGGCGGTCTGCGAAGACCGGGGAGTGATCGAGGCTTACCTCGGAAAAGGAGCGCACCTTTGCTTAGAATAAACGAGATTGACGTCTCCTACGGTAACGTCCAGATCCTGCGGAAGGTGACCTTCGATATCCGGGAGAAGGAGATCGTTTCCCTGCTGGGGAGCAACGGCGCGGGCAAGACGACGACGGTGAGCGCTGTTTCCGGGATTCTCCAGGTGAGCCGCGGTGGGGTGGAATTCATGGGCCAGGATATCACCAGGGTGGAACCTCATCAGAGGGTCGAGATGGGTCTCGTTCAGGTTCCCGAGGGCCGCAAGATTTTTCCCACCCTGACGGTCATGGAAAACCTGGAGATGGGCTCTTACCTGCCGGGCCCCAAATCCAAGCGGCAGGAGACCCTCGGCTTTGTCCTCTCCCTTTTCCCCATCCTGGAAAGCCGGAAGGCCCAGAGCGGGGGAACGTTGTCCGGAGGGGAACAGCAGATGCTGGCCATAGGACGAGGGCTCATGTCCAAGCCGAGGCTCCTGATTTTGGATGAGCCCTCTCTGGGCCTTGCCCCGATCGTGGTGGACGAGATCTTCGGCGTCATCGCGAAGATCAACGGCGAGGGGGTCATGATCCTCCTGGTGGAGCAGAATGTGTCCCAGGCGTTGTCCCTCTCCCTGCGCGGGTTTGTCCTCGAGGAGGGCCGAATCGCTCTGTCAGGAAGCGGGAAGGATCTGCTCGCAAACCCCCATGTCAAAAGGGTGTACCTGGGGATGTAAGGAAGAGAGATGGCGTGATGGAGTATTGGAGTGATGGAGTACTGGAGTGTTGGGGTAGTGGTGTAGGAGCAAGCCCCTGCTTGCGATGCCCTCTCTTCAAATCCCTCCCGTCCTCCCTTTAAGAAAGGGAGGAAATACCCCTCTTTCAGAAAGAGGGGACAGGGGAGATTTTCAGTCGAGGGTGCTAAGGTTTAAGAGCCATTGTGTGTAGGAGCAAACCCCTGCTTGCGACCATGGGAAGGATATGAAATATGGCTGAATATCTCGACCGTGTTACATCGTACATTTGCCAGACCTCTCCCGGCGATCTTCCGAAAGAGGTCGTCAAAAGGGCGAAGGAGGTCCTCGCCGACACCCTTGCGGTGATCGCTGCGGGCGCTCAAGAGGATGAGATGAAACGGCTGAAGGATCGCCTGATTGCCCAAGGAGCACGAGGCTCTTCCACGATGATCGGCACGGGGACCCGCACCGAGCCCGGCAAGGCGGCGCTTTTCAACGGCACGGCCGGCACTTTCCTGGAACTCGACGAGGGAAACCAGTTCGGCCGCGGCCATCCGGGGATCCACGTGATTCCTGCGGCCCTGGCCTTGGCCGAGGATAAGCATCTTTCAGGCCAGGACCTGTTGACCGCCCTGGTCCTTGGCTATGAGATCGGCACGCGAATCGGCATCGCCTGCAAGCTCAGGATGTCCATGCATCCCCACGGGACATGGGGCACCGTGGGGGCCGCCGTTGCCGTCGCCAAGCTGATGAATGACGGCAGGGAAAGGATGAAGGAAATCATCAATGTCAGCTCTTCCCTGGGCCTGACCACGAGCCGCAAAACCATGCTGGAGGGAGGTACGGTGAGGAACGTGTTTGCGGGGATGAGCGGATACATGGGGATTCTCGCTTACGACCTTGTTCACTCCGGCTTCACCGGGGAGGCGGACGGCCTCAGGACGGTTTACGGGAGCGTGGTGTCGGAGAGCTTCGACCCTGAAGCGATGACGGAGGGTTTGGGCAGACGGTTTGAGATCAACCGGAACTATTTCAAAATGCACGCCTGCTGTCGGTACAATCACGGGACCCTGGACGCCCTTGAATCGATTCGGGCCAAAAGACCGGAGGAACGGATCACTCCGGATGCGGTAGAGAGGGTCGAGGTCGAAACCTATTCTCTGGCAGCCCAGCTGTGCGACCAGAATCCCGGAAACATGCTTGCCGCCAAGTTTTCCATACCTTTCGCCGTCGCGACCCTTATCGTCCACGGCCGCACGGACGTGAGCTGTTTCAAACCCGACGTGGTGGATGACCCCGCGGTTCGATCTCTGGCGCAGAAGGTGCACGTGACCGAGGACCCGGGGCTCACGGCGATGATGCCCGCAAGAAGGCCGTCGAGGGTGAGGGTCATCCTGAAGAGCGGGGAAAAGCTGGAGGCTGAGGTGACGATGAATAAAGGGGATTTTGAAGATCCTTATGGCCCCGGTGACCTGGAGAAGAAATATTTCAGCCTCGCCGATCCGGTCTGGGGCCATGAGAAGGCTGCGGAAATCCACGGCTCGGCCATGTCTTTTGAAAAGGTGAAAGACGTGAATCAATTGGCCCGCCTGATCGCACCCCTCACCTGATGAAGGCCTTTGGCTGAACCCAAAATTCTTCCTAGGCCGACCCGAGGGGGTGGTCTCTGAAGAGCTCGCAACCGGAAATGGACTCATCCCTCCAACGACCCCCATGATCTTCAGTCTTCTCCGGGGGAGGCGCAGTCCCTCCAGGCCAGTCGGAGAGTTGCGTCTCTGGGACTGGTGCCGCAACCCTATGACTTTTCGGCGCCGGTTCATAGGCTGGGGAAGTGGTTGCGGCTCTGAAGAGACCACCCCCTCGGGTCGGCCATAAGACTTCTCTGCACCGTGCGAAGAATACATAGGTGAAGATTCTAATTCGCCTCACCCGCCCCCTCAATCCCCATACGGGGAGACGGGGAGGGTGAGGGAAGCAGAAAGGTTGGGTTATGGCAGTTGCCTCTGTGCCGGGTCCATTCTCCAGCGGATCATCTCGATCACCTGGGCTTTTTGCCCTTCATCGAGCATATTGTAGAACCTCAAAAAGAGATCGATGTGTTTTGAAACCATGTCCGGGATGTTGTTCACCCGTTCCTTGACTCGATTTGCCAAGGCGTTCAGGTCCGGATTCTCCTTCTCCATCTCGCTCCGCATCATCCCGCGGAACTCCCTTCTTCGTTCCATAGCTTCCGCTATACCTGCCTTGACCTCCCCTTTGAGCTTTTCGTACTCCTGGGACTGTGCCTGATTGAGATTCAGTTCTTTCACATGCCGGTCCATCTTCCAGATGATAAAATCGGCCATGTCCTCACCGTGGTGGCAGGAAAAAGGTTTTCCCCACGAGCCTCTTGGCCCATGGGCGAGGGTAGCCCCGATTCCCACGACAACCGCGAAAGACAGGATGGCGGCCCCGATGATGTACTTATTCCTTTTTTTCATTTTCTTGTCCTCCTTTCATCGAGTCTTTTGCCGGAGATCCGACAAGCTTGCGATCATCATAAGCCCTGCTTGTGAAGAATGTTTTTCCGATTTGTAAAAAGATGTTTAAAAGGTGTAAAACCTTGTAAAGAGAGGTCATGCGCGTGGCTAACAGGGTCCTTATCGTCGACGACGACGAGAAAATGAGAAAACTGGTCAGGGAGTACCTGGAGGGCTATGGTTTCCAGGTTGCGGCCATCCCTGACGGCCTGTCCATACTGAGAACGATCAGGGAAGAAACCCCGGACATCGTCATCCTCGACATCATGCTGCCCGTCAAAGACGGCCTGGATGTACTCAAGGAAATCCGTTCAGAGCACTCTTTGCCCGTTATCATGCTGACGGCGAAAGGCGAGGATGCCGACCGCATCGTGGGCCTGGAGCTGGGAGCGGATGACTACGTGCCCAAGCCGTTCAATCCCCGCGAGCTTCTGGCGAGGATCAAGGCCGTGACCCGCCGGGTTTCCTTTCAGGGGCCGGGCAAACCTCTGGAGAAGGAGGTGGCCTCTCAAGGTGTCCAACGCCAACTCAAGGCTATCTTGAGTGCGGACGTGAAAGGGTACAGCCTTCTGATGGCTGAAAACGAGATGGGGACGATTCAAACCCTGAACGTCTACCGTGACCTGATCGGTTCTCTGGTTCGCAGCCACCTGGGAAGGGTGGTGGATTCGCCCGGGGATAACCTCCTGGCCGAGTTCGGGAGTGTCGTTCATGCTGTGGAGTGTGCGGTCGAGGTTCAGAGGAATCTCGGCTTCAGGAACAAGGACCTTCCAGAGAAAAGCAGGATGGAGTACCGGATCGGCGTGAATCTGGGAGACGTGGTTATCGACGAGGGCAGGCTTTACGGCGACGGCGTGAACATCGCGGCGCGAATCGAAAAGCTTGCGGAAGCCGGAGACGTCGCGATTTCCGGCACCGTCTTCGATGAAGTCCAAAACAAACTGGCTTTGACCTACGAGTACATGGGGGAGCACGCGGTGAAGAACATCCCGAAACCCATCCGGGTTTATCGTATCCGGGTTTGATCGACTTTTGCGGGCTTTTGCCCAAACTCTTTTTCGATTCCTTGGGTGGTCTGATGGTGCCCTCTCTTCAATACCGAGGCTCCGGGCTGGTCTTTTCTATGACTTACCCACGGGGGAGTTTTGCCCCCTCCGCATTCCACCCTTGCGGGATGGCTGCGGCTTCCCCCATGGGTAAGCCATGAAAAGACGGCGCCCTCTCACCAGGCATTTCAGAGAGGGCACCATCAACCACTCTCGGCGTATGTGGAATTCAAGCGGGAGAAGCCCCGTTGATACGCCGACCTCGCTATGCCGACCACTAGGCGCCTGAGTGTGAAAAAGTGTTAAGGAGATGTAAAAGTTTGTAAAACGAGGTGACATCCATGGGGAAAAAGGTTCTACTCGTAGACGACGACGGAAAGCTTCGAAAGCTCATCAAGGAATACCTCGAGGGTTATGAATATCAGGTCTCTACCTTGTCTAGCGGTGAAGCCGTGTTGGGAGCCATGGAGAAAGAATCGCCGGAGATCGTCATCCTCGACATCATGCTGCCGGGAAA
>JAGUZM010000503.1 GCA_020060805.1 Deltaproteobacteria bacterium
ATTTTCATGATCGGTCCCGGCCTTCTTCGGAGATCGTGAAAGAGATAAGGGCGAAACTGCTTGGGGCGATAAAGGGCGCTGAAGTCCAGGTGGAAAAAGAAGAGGAGGGACCGCCGACCGGTCCGCCCGTGAACATCGAAATCACGGGCGAGGATATCCACCTTCTGGGGGATACGGCTCGCCGCGTGCGCGATAGGATCAAGGACATCCCGGGCCTGGTGGACCTGAAGGACAATTTCGTGAAGGGAAAGCCGGAAATCCGGGTGAGGATAGACAAAGAAAAAGCGGCTCTCCTCAACCTGGACGCCTACACCATCGCCTACACGGTCAAGGCGGCCATCAACGGCGTCAAGGTGGGCGTCTTCCGGGAGGGCAAGGAAGAGTACGATATTCTGGCCCGCCTGCCCGAAAAGGACCGCCGGTCGATGGAGAGCCTCAAGAGAATCACCGTATCAGGCCCCAGGGGCGAGCCTATTCCTCTGACAAGCGTGGCAGAGGTGTCTTTGGCAACCGGTGTGGGAGCGATCCAGCGTCTTGACCAGAAGAGGGTGGTCACGGTTTCAGGAGATGTGGCAGGCCGGCTGGCGAACGACGTGATCAAGGAAATCGACTGGAAGTTGAAAAGGGATTTTGCCTGGCCCAGGGGATACACCTACAAATTCACCGGCGAGCAGAGGGAGCAGGAAAAGGCCCAGGCTTTTCTGAGCAAGGCATTTATCGCAGCCCTGTTCATCATCCTTATGATTCTTCTGGCCCAGTTTGATTCTTTCACCACGCCCCTCATCGTTCTGTCTGCGGTCGTGCTTTCTTTGATCGGCGTTTTCTTCGGCCTCCTCGTTACCGGCACCGCTTTCGGGATCATCATGACAGGGATCGGCGTCATAAGCCTGGCAGGAGTCGTCGTCAACAATGCGATCGTGCTCATTGACTACTATAACCAACTCCTCGCAAGAGGCATCGCATCACGGGACGCACTGATGCAGGCGGGCATGACGAGGTTCCGGCCGGTGATGCTGACCGCCATCACGACCATTCTCGGGTTGATACCCATGGCCACCGGCGTCAGCTTCAATTTCAAGAAGTTTGCCTGGGACATCGGCAGTGAAACCACCCAGTGGTGGGGCCCCATGGCCGTGGCCGTGATTTTCGGGCTGGCCGTTGCCACCCTTCTCACGCTGGTGGTCGTCCCCGTGCTCTGCTCCCTCGCTCATGGTCTCAAGAGCAGGGGCGGCGTAAGCGTCGCGTCCCGGAGCGATTGACGGGCGTTGCCCAAATGACGGCGCTCTCCCGCCACCGCCCCTACGGGGCGGAAGGTTCGACAAGCATTTCAGCGAAAGCATCCTCGCCCTCGATCGAAGTTGATTCGGGCAAAGGCCTATAGGGATACACGCCCCGTACCCTTGTGGTTGAAAAAAGGATTTCAGGGGCGTATAAAGTGTAGGCGACTCCGGCCGGAGAAAGGTCAAAAGGCAAAGCGCAGATGATAAGCGGAGCGGTCGTGGAGGTGTTCTCTGATGAAAGGATCGGATAGGGCAGTGACGTTCTTGGGCAAAGACATCCTTCTTGAGGGTAAACTGAGGTTTGAAGGGGCGATGCGCATCGACGGTCATTTCAGGGGGGAGATACACGCCAAGGGAAATCTGACGGTCGGGGAACAGGCGCTGATTGAAGGGGACATCTACGTGTCGTACGCTTCGGTCCTCGGCGAGATCCGCGGAAACATCATGGCCGAGCAAAGGGTTGACCTCCACGCACCCGGGAAAGTTTTCGGAAACATCCAATCCCCCACCGTCGTGATCGACGAAGGCGTCATTTTCGAGGGCAGTGCCCGAATGTACCAAGCCAAGGGAGTGGCAGGCGGAAACACGGCGCTCATCGGGTCGGATGAGTATCAAGGGGGGCCGCCCCCCAATCTGACGGCCATCTATGGCGTCGCCAGGGACGAGAGCACCGGGAAGCCGGTTAAGGGTGTGAAGATTGTCTGCAAAGGGGATGGGAAGACCAAAACGGAGACCAATGCTTCCGGTTACTACGAGCTGATCAACCTGAAAGAGGGCACGTGGAAGTTGAGAGCGGAAGCTCAGGGTTACCGGAAGGAGAAATCAGAGGTCGTCATCACGGGTATGGGAACATACGAGCAGAATTATGACCTGAAACCAAAATAGGGTTGGTCACTCCCATTCCAGTTTCATGTACTCCCCGTATTCTGTCAACGTATACGCCTTGTCCAGAACCTCGAAACGGTTTGCGTACGCAAAAGGCGTCTGCGTTTCCTGAGCAAGGGATATTCTCTCCAGGATCGCCGAAACAATAGCCCCGATCAATTGGAAATCAATCGCCACCAGATGAGCGGGAATGAGAATCTCCTTCACGCCCAAATGGGTCTGAATGCCTTCCGTGACAAAGGCGTTTTCAACCCTCAGGTATCTGATTAGGACAGACTGCCCGGGGTTGCGCTGGTTCGTGATCGTGCCGATCAGATCCCCTGCGCTTCCCGTGTCATTGCTGTTTTCTTCCATACGTTTTTTATGGCACAACGGGGGCGAGGGGTCAATGTCAAAGGGTGAATTTCTTGACATGCGGAGCGGCGCGGCATAAAGAGCGAAGGGAGAAAGGTTAGCATCACAGAACGAGGAGGAAACAACGTGGACCACGAAGATATCAAGAAGCGGACTCAGGAAACGGCAAAGAAGCTCTTCGGCAAAGGCATAAAAATGGACCCCCCGTACCTGACCTGGAAAGCATTCGACAGGGACCTTGCCAATGACCTGTCCATGTTCATCACGGGTAATCTTTATTCCAGAACCGTCCTCACGTTGCCGGAAAGACAGATGGTCGCTTGCGCGATGCTGGCGGCTCTGGGTGCTAGGGGAGAACTTAAACTGCACGTGAACGCCGCTTTGAATGTGGGATGCGATCCCAAGAAGCTGGCGGAGGTGTTCTTCCAGTTGGCCACGTACGCGGGGATGCCTGCGGTGAACGAGGCGCTGGGCGTTTACAGGGAGGTTCTCCAAGAGAGAGGGCAATGGCCCATCCAGGACTAAGACAGGGGAACTTGGTTCTCATTAAACCCTCCACCTCTGAGGGATGAAGGGAACGGCGCTTCAGCTTAGCTTTCCGAGATCCCGGCTCGGCGGAGGGATGCGCTTTTTTGACAGCTCCTTAGTGGCTCAGCTTTAAACTGATAAGCCTATCGAAATCCGGGGACTCCTTCCAAACGCTGGACCACTTGGTAACCCTCACCCAGTCTCTTCTTCTCTCTTCGTTCTTCCTGCGCTCTACCCCGCCCCGCCTTTCAACGCCTCCAAGGCGGAAGTAGCCCCGGTTGTTTACAGTTCTTCGCTCTTTGCCGGAACGCCGATCAAAAGGCAAACGGAGTTTCCTTAACATCCTTGATCCTTTCTCTTATCAAACCAGACAGCATTGCTCACGTGCCGACAGCGCATCTCATGCCCGTTTAATGATGTCGAACTTTTAAGTTAACCTGGGAACCATCAGACCCGGCGGAATTCGTCCCGCCCTTTGTCACACAGATTGAACTATAAACCAAGCAGGTATTAGGGGTTGTCTACCAAATCAGGGAGAAAAAGGGAACAGGAAAGCGGTTCCTGCTCCTTCGAGCGAAGAAATACCATGCAACTCAAAGGATTTACAACAGAAAAACGCCAGCCCTGTACCGGAGGAAAAACGCCGTGCTCATAGGCGGCTGAATCGCGTCTCCAGGAACATGGAGTGATGCTGGCTCAACGACTGGACAGATCCTTGCCGATGATATATAGGGCCTAAAGTCGCTGAACTCCGGAGGCCGTCGGCTGCCCGATCCATCGCTTGGTGGATCATCTGAAAAATATAAGAGGGGGACAGATTGAATAAGAAAAGATCGGTACTTGTGCTTGGACTCATCGCACTCCTTGTCATTGTCGGGCTCTTTGCATGGCTCTTGACAGGGTTGTTTGAAAAGGAACCCCCTTCTGCAGCCCTTAGGCCCCTGCCGGAGTTTCTTTCAGGCCCTCGGAAGTTTACCTTGAACATCGCTGACAAAGGAAGAGGTCTGAGATCCTTCCGGGTATCTATCCAACAAGGAAGCAAGGAGATAACCCTTGCCGATGGCAGCTTCCCTGCACAAGGGCTTCTGGCAGCTGAAGGGGTGCCACAGTTCGAGAGTGAATTCACACTCGATCCTCATGCGCTCAAGCTTGCCCAGGGTGAAGTGGATCTCTTGGCGAGAGTCTGGGACTATTCAAAGAGAGGCGGAGGGGAAGGCAACATGACCTTGCTCAGCCACAAGATGATCGTGGATACCATCCCTCCCTCGATCAGGGCCCTGAGCCGCATGCACAACGTCAATGTGGGTGGAAGCGGCTTCGTCATCTACCGAACCTCGCCAGATGCTGCGGAAAGCGGCGTTTACGTTGACAGGATCTTTTTCCCGGGTTTTTCAGGCAAAAAGGACCCTGATGATGAAATCCGCCATTGCTACTTCGCCGTCCCTCACGATATCCCGTCCCAGCCGAAAATCACCCTTTGGGCGAGAGACAGGGCCGGAAATGTCACCCAGATTTCATTCCCCTATCACATTCGGAAGAAGAGCTTCCGTCAAGACAAGGTGGAGCTCTCCGACGGATGGATTGAGCGCCTTCTCACCTATTTCAGCGCTTTCTATCCTCTTGAGCCTGAAAAGAGCAGCATCGACAAATTCCTTAAGATCAACAAGGAGCTTCGAAGGGAAAACGATGGAACCCTCAACCAGTTGAAGGAAAAAACCAGCCCTGAGAGGCTCTGGGACGGGGTTTGGCTCAGGCAGAAGAACACGGCCAACATGGCGCGATTTGGGGACCATCGCACTTATTATTACAAGGGTGCAAAAGTAGACGAACAGGACCATCTGGGCGTTGACCTCGCATCCGTGGCCAATTCCCCGGTCCAGGCATCCAACCATGGCCGCGTCACGTACGCTGATAGGTTGGGGATCTACGGCTTCACCGTGGTCATTGATCATGGTCAAGGCCTTGCCTCTGTTTACGGGCACCTGAGTAAAATAGATGTCGCCCTGGGCCGGGAGGTCCGGAAAGGGGACACCATCGGCCTTACGGGGGAGACAGGCCTTGCGGCCGGCGACCACCTTCATTTTGCGATTATGGTAAACGGGGTGCCTGTCAACCCGATCGAATGGTGGGACGATCACTGGATAGAGGATAACATCACGGCCAAACTGGCGGTCACGGAATAAACCCGGGCTTCCAAACTTTAAAGATTGGCCGTTCATCCCTACGAATGGCCGGCTTTGCAGGGCAAGGGGCTTCAGGCGGGGCTAAACCATTCCGGCTTATGGACGTGGCGAGGCCTTTTGCCGTAAAGCAGGTCATCCAGGAAAAGGGCCAATCTCCTTGCTGGGGCATTTCTTCTGATGAAAAACCTCAGAACCCTATGATAAGAGGTATCCGGTTTGGAGTACGGGCAGACGGCGAGACAGATCGAGCAATCGGTCCCCACACTCCGCCAGTATTTGTAGCAGTTTTCCATCTTGCTCTGCCATTTTGTGACGCCTCGTACCTCTTGCTTATCCCGCCTTTCGATGGATTGGGAGGGGCAGTTTTCAGCGCATTTCTTGCAAATCTCGCAGAAATGCTGGACCCCAAAATTGATCGGTTGGTCCTCGACGAGGGGAAGGTCCGTGGTCACCACAGCAGTCCTGACCCTTGGTCCATGGGTGGGAGTGATGATGAGACCGAGTCTTCCGAGTTCGCCCAGCCCGGCGTCATGTGCCACCGCTGTGGCCAGAACCTGATAGTTGCCGTCCAGGTGGGCTCTTGCACTATACCCGAGGTTCTTGATGTAGGTCGCAAGGCAGATCGAAATATTGGCGATCCGCATATACTCCATGGCTGTCTCGACGGCGGTGGGAGGCAGTGGAGCACTGTGGACCATGCGATGATTCATTTCCACTGAAAACACGACGGCATACCCATGCCGTATCCCGATTTCCAGCCCCCAGTTGGCAAGATGCCGGCCGGCATGCGAATACACGTGATAATCCCTGAGCCGAGTGACCCGGACGTCAAGGACGCCCAGGTACCGTGTGAAGCCTTTGACTCTCCGGGTCGCCTCGTGCGGATCGATGCAGGCCGGCTTGCGGCCTGGCATCCCCGGATCTGCCAGGTGGCGGTATTTTTCGATGAACTCGAATACGGAAACCATGTACGGTGAATCAAGCTCGTCATAGTACCTGGCTCCAGGCCCGCCCAGCTCTGGCATGGCTCGGATGTCATCGTCTATCCCCTTTGACTTCGGGTTAAGACGCGTGTAGTACTCCTCATACTGAGGAGTTCCTTCCCGTAGCTCCGCACGGCCGAACATGATATGGCGCTCGTCAAAACGCTCTGCCCTCGATTCTTCGGTTTTGAGCGGCCGGGGTTTCCCGATGGGCAGAGCCAGGAACAGCACAACCACCATTGTCGCCGCCCAGGCGGCAACACCCACAGAAAGCGTGCTGCCCGGGAACGCCGCACCAAACCCGAACCAGATCGCAGCGAAAGACGCGCTGAGGAGGAGGGTAAGCAGGCCTGCTCGATTCTCCAGCTCAAAGAACGAAGTGAGAGCGAAACCCAACGCAGCCAGACTGAAGAGAAGGCCTGTAAGAATGAAGAACCAGTGCATGGCATACCTCCAGTAGGGAGAGAAACCCCGGTTGAACGGGGAGTGCCTTTTAAAGCATTCATTCTATTTAATAAGGGCAAAGGGCGTCAACGCGAAAGCACGGTTCGATTCAACTCCCATCAAAGTAAGAGCATCGTTGTGTATGAAATTCCGGAAGTGCCATGGATGATAACATGGCGAAGAACCCTGGTGATCCGGCGCTTGACAGCGAATTGAGCGCTCTGCTAGGTTACCGGTCACCCCCTTCGGAGATGACGCCGAAAGCCCCGTTCGAGGGGTTGGATGCTTCGTTGAAGAGATGCCCGGAAAGGGAAAAGCGATGGCAACCTTTGGCATTCGTTTCCTGGACCATCTGGCGCCCGCCAGGACCCTCGTGGAATGGGCTGTGCTGGCAGAGCAGAAAGGGTTTGATTTCTGCTGGTTCCCTCACGATATTCTCTGCAAGAACACATGGATTATGACAACCGCTGTGGCCATGGTGACAGAAAAAATTCGGATCGGATCTGTGGGAACCAACCCTTATACGACTGACCCGGCTGAGATTGCCACGTATGTTGCCACCCTTGATGAGCTTTCAAAGGGTCGTGCCGTACTCGGGCTGGGCCTCCACACCGAAAAGATGGTGGAGTGGTTAGGGATTAAAGTGAAAGATATGATGACCAGAACCCGGGAGTCCATAGAGATAGTTCGACGGTTGCTGAGAGGGGAGGTTGTCGCCTACCAAGGCGACGAATTCCACTGGTCAGATCAATGCTACCTGCGTTTTAAACCTTATCGGGACCGTGTGCCCATTTATGCTTGCGGCTTTGGTAAGGACTATCTCTCGTTAACTGGAGAAATTGGGGACGGCAGTTTGCCCATGGCGACACCCCCTGAGTCTGCAGGGCTTATGGTCAAGGCCATTCACGATGGTCTTCGAAGGTCAGGTCGAAAGCCGGGGGAC
>JAGUZM010000370.1 GCA_020060805.1 Deltaproteobacteria bacterium
AAAAGGCCCTCAACGATTACGGCCTGGTCAAGTGACGATGAGGGGGTGAAAGACAAAGAAAGACAGATCACGAAAGCGCGAAAAAATGGAAAGCACGAAACAGATCTCTTTATGAAAACGAATAATCTTGGTCTCGTAGAAAGTCAAAAAGGGTCTTTTTTAGTCATTCCTACGAAACAGACTGTGTCGTAAGCATGCGTGCGGCGCTTTTTGTCATTTCGACCGAAGGGAGAAATCTTAAAATCCAGGCACATGCAAAATCAAGATTTCTCGGCTTACGCCTCGAAATGACCTTGCCACACCGTCTCGAAAGCCGGAATCCAGGAAAAACGAGCACTTCTGGACTCCGGCTGGAGTTTATCCCGGACTTGATCCGGGGCCGGGGTGACGACTTTCATGACTTTTCACTGATGCATCAATAACGATGGAAGAAAATCTTTTTCTTTCGTGTTTTCGGTGCGCTTTTCAGTGATAGCAGGTAATTTACTCTCTTGTTGATGGAGGAGGGACCATGGTGCGGGCCATTGTGGCGGGTGCGGCAGGAAGGATGGGAGGCCGGATCATTCACATGATCCAGCAGAGCAAAGATGTCACCCTGGCCGGGGCATTTGAGCGGCACGGCCATCCCGGGGTGGGCCAGGATGTGGGGCAGATCGCCGGCATCGGCCATCTCGGCCTCAAGGTGGCCGCCTCCTTGAAGGATGTCATGAAAGATGGAGAGGTCCTCATCGATTTTACGAGCCCCGAGGCGACTCTGGAGAACCTCCGAACCGCCTCTTCTCATGGCCTCCCCGTGGTGATAGGGACGACGGGCATCACGGGGGATATGCTGTGGGAGGTGAAAGATCTCGCGAAGAAGCTTCGGTGTGTCCTTTCTCCCAACATGAGCGTGGGGGTGAATGTCATGTTCCGGATCGCCGCGGAGATGGCGAGGCACCTGGGAAAGGATTATGACATCGAGATCCTGGAGGTGCACCACCGGATGAAGAAGGATGCGCCGAGCGGCACGGCCATGCGGCTTGCCCAGATTCTTGCCTCCTCCACGGGCCGCAACCTGGATGAAGTCGCCGTCTATGAAAGGAAAGGGATGATCGGCGAGAGGACGGACAAGGAGATCGGGGTCCAGACATGGAGAGCGGGGGACATCACCGGAGAGCACACGATCATGTTCGGAGGGATTGGGGAGAGACTTGAGTTGATCCACAGGGCGCACAACCGGGATAACTTCGCCCGGGGGGCGCTGAGAGCGGCCGCCTGGGTCGTCCAGCAGCCGAACGGGCTGTATGATATGCAGGATGTCTTGGGGCTGAAGTAAAAAAATGGAGTGATGGAGCAGTGGAGTAATGGTAAAAACAAAGAACCCCGGTTTCCCAAGGGCGGGCATTCTCTGTTGTATTCCGGCTTCGACGGACTTTGAAAAGCGGGAATTTGACCGGGCAGGAGGGATGAGAGCCTTATCCAATCAGCGGGCATCGTATTTTTTGCCGCAACCTGACACTCCAGTACTCCAACACTCCGGTACTCCAATACTCCAGTACTCCATCGTTCCTTTGATTGAGAGGTGTTTTTGACCATGTTTGAAAAAGCGGATCGTTTGAAACGGCTTCCCCCTTATCTTTTCAAGGAGATCGACAGGAAAAAATCGGAAATGAGGGCGAAGGGGGTGGACATCATCGACCTCGGGATCGGCGACCCGGACTTGCCCACGCCGGCCCATATCATCGAAGCCGTGCAGGAAGCGGCGAGTGATCCTTCGAACCACCGGTACCCATCCTATTCAGGGATGCACGAGTTCAGGACCGCTGTAGCCCAGTGGTACAAGACCCGGTTCGGGGTTGACCTGGCACCTGAAAAGGAGGTGTTGGCCCTGATCGGGAGCAAGGAAGGAATCGCCCACCTGCCCCTGGCCTTCATCAATCCGGGAGATGTAGCCCTTGTTCCTACCCCCGGGTATCCCGTGTATCATACGGCAACCCTTTTCGCGGGCGGGGAGCCCTACTACATGCCCCTCCACAAAGAGAACGGCTTCCTTCCTGACCTGAAGGCCATCCCGGAGAGCGTGGTGCACCGTGCCAGGGTCATGTTCATCAATTATCCCAACAACCCGACAGCGGCTGTTGCGGAGGTCTCGTTTTTTGAAAGGGTGATTGATTTTGCCCGCAGGCACAGGATTCTCGTCTGCCACGATGCGGCGTACAGCGAGGTCGCCTATGACGGGTTCAAGCCGCCCAGTTTTTTGCAGGCCCCGGGAGCGAAGGACGTGGGCCTTGAATTTCACTCCCTTTCAAAAACCTACAACATGACAGGCTGGCGTGTCGGCTTTGCCGTGGGCAACAGCGAGGCCATCGAAGGGCTGGGGGCGATCAAGAGCAACGTGGACTCGGGTGTCTTTCAGGCGGTCCAGATTGCAGCGATCAAGGCGCTCCGGCATGACCAGTCCTCAGTGCGTGATACGAACCATGTGTACCAGCAGCGAAGGGATCTCATGGTGAAGGGGTTGAGGGAAGCGGGCTTTGACCTGGAAACACCCAAAGCGAGCTTCTACCTCTGGATCCGTGTTCCGAAAGGCCACACCTCTACCCAGATCGCTACGAAGCTCCTGGAACAGGGGGTGGTCGTCACGCCGGGCAATGGTTTCGGAGAGCCCGGGGAAGGGTACTTCCGTATTGCCCTGACCCAGGGGAAAGCGCGGCTTGAAGAAGCGCTCAGAAGGATCAAGAAGGTCGCTCTCTGAAAGATGACGAAGGCTTACATCGGCATTGGATCGAATCTCGGGGACCGACACCGGAACTGCCTCAGGGCTATAGAGATGATGAGGGGAATTCCGGATTGTGAGGTCACGTGCGTATCGTCATGGTACTCGACAAAGCCCGTGGGTGTCATGGGCCAGGAATGGTATCAAAACGGGGTCGCCTGTCTCATCGCGCACCTGTCGGCCTGGGAACTCATGGTGCACCTCCTGTCGATAGAAGAGCGCATGGGAAGGGTGCGGAAAGAGCGATGGGAGCCGAGGGTCATTGACCTGGATATGCTGCTCTTCGGAGGAGAAGTGATCGAAAGCGAAAACCTGAGGGTGCCTCATCCCCTGATGCACCTCCGGCGCTTTGTCCTCGTGCCCTTGGCAGAAATCGCCCCGAAACTCGTCCACCCAAGCCTTGGTTTGACGGTCGCGGAATTACTCGGAAGGCTGCCGGAAGAGGGCCAGGAAGTTTTGCGAATAGAGGAATGAGCGATGATTCGTTTCCTGATTTTTGTTATACTGGCATATGTGGCATACCGGGTAGTCAAGGCGGTTTTCTGGCCGAAAGAAAAAACCATCAGAGGTCCAGAGGGAGGGGTCATTGATGAAATGGTGCAGGACCCCTACTGCAAGACCTACGTGCCGAAAAGGGAGGCCGTGAAAAAAACTATCGGCGGGGAGACGTTTTCGTTCTGCAGTGAGGCATGCGCTGCCAAGTTTGAATCCGAGAAAGGAGCGTGACAGGCCTGTTTCCAATTCATCGCTTCCGGGCCGTCTGCCTTTCGTCGCATTGCGGCTATTTTGTTTTTTTCTCGTTTTCTTTTTTTTCCGCGCTTTCGTGGTTAAGTTTTTTTCTGTGCGGTTTATCATTTTAGGCACTTACTTCTGGGGGTGATGAATATGAAGTTTTTTGTTGACACAGCGAACATCGACGAGATCAAGAAGGCAAACGACATGGGTCTGCTTGACGGCGTCACCACGAACCCGAGCCTTGTGTCGAAGGAGAAAAGGGATTTCAGAGAACTGATCAAAGAGATCTGCGGCATTGTGAAGGGTCCGGTCAATGCGGAAGTGGTGAGCACGGACGCAAAGGGAATGGTTAAAGAGGCGAGGGACCTTAAGAAGATCGGCGAGAATATCGTGGTCAAGATCCCTCTGATCAAGGAAGGTTTGAAAGCGGTGAAAATCCTCACCGAGGAGGGGATCAGGACGAATGTCACCCTCTGCTTTACCGCTCTTCAGGCCCTGATGGCGGCGAAAGCGGGTGCATCCTACATCAGCCCGTTTGTCGGAAGGCTGGACGATATCAGCAGCCGGGGGATCGATCTCGTGGAAGAGATCGGGACCATCTATGAGAATTACGGCTATGAGACGGAAATTATCGTGGCAAGCATCCGCAACCCCGTCCATGTCCTCGACGCCGCCCTGATGGGAGCCGACATCGCCACCATGCCGTTCAAGGTGATGGAACAGTTGATCAACCATCCCCTCACGGATATCGGACTGGAGAAGTTCTTGGCAGACTGGAAGAAGAAGGGTTAAGGACGGTGAACCCGATGCGGGTGATCTCCATTGGACTCTGTGCCGGGGCAGTGTTGCTTTTCTCTTCAGGAGCACTCGCAGACATTTACAGGTACAAGGACGAAAAAGGCGTCTGGCATTTCACGAACGTCAACCCCGACAGACGTTACAAGCTCTATATTCGTGAGCGCCCGACACCGAGAAACGGATCCCGGTACATCAAGGAGTTTGAGCACATCATCGCCCAGGCTTCCCAGAAGTTCGGGGTTGAAGCCGCTTTTGTCAAGGCGGTCATCAAGGCGGAGTCGGATTTCGACCACAAGGCTCGATCCCATAAGGGCGCAGAGGGGCTCATGCAGCTCATGCCCGGAACAGCGAACGACATGGCCGTGCGGGACCCCTACAATCCTGAAGAGAACATCTTCGGCGGGACCCGATACCTGAGCCTCATGCTGGAGCGCTACAAGAACGACAAGAGACTTGCCCTTGCCGCGTACAATGCCGGCCCTGAGCGGGTCGACGAAAACAAGGGGATCCCCCCTTTTCCTGAAACGAAATCATTCGTCGAGAAGGTGCTCAATTACTATCACGATTACAAGTCGGGCAAGCGGTAGGCAGGGCACATTGAACATTTAACATTGGTCATTGAACATTGCGCATTGAGCATTGAACATTGGTCATTGAACATTTAACATTGAGCCGCAAAAAGGGGTCATTCGGTTCTTAATCAACAAACGATGAGAACTCATAAATGTGATAAATGACTCATTTGAGGCCGGGAGCCTGTAGGGGGCGAGGGTTGAATTCGATTTTTCGGAAGCAGGTGAGCATATGAAGGAAGAGCGGCACCTCAAGATCATACTGAATTTGCCCAATACCCTGACCCTCGTCCGGCTCACCACCATTCCCCTTGTCCTCATATTCCTGAGTATTGAGGGGCGATGGGGAAGTTTTCTTGCCGCCCTGTTCTTTGGGATGGCCTTCATCACCGATGTGCTGGACGGCTACTTCGCCCGGAGATACGGCGAGGTGACGGTTGTCGGCAAGTTCCTGGACCCCCTTGCGGACAAAATCCTCGTCTGCGTCACCATGATCATGCTGATTCCGATGGAAAGGATACCCGCCTGGGTGG
>JAGUZM010000017.1 GCA_020060805.1 Deltaproteobacteria bacterium
ATTTGTAAATAAGTACCCAACATCCCGTGACGGTCTTGAGTTCGCCTCATTTCAGATACCTTGCCAAGGACACAGCGAGATCGGGGATGCCTTTCCCTCATATATCCGAATCATTTGAAAACCGTATCGGTACCTCACGATGAGAGCAGGTATCACTTGTTTGCACTGTTAATGAATGATCGCCGGAATAGGTCAATCTTCAGCATCCTACTCCGCTTACAGACCACCCTGCTAGCTGGGCCTGGCTATATCGGCATCTGTCCTCTCGACCGCAGGGAACCGCTGACCTGGGAGCCGCGTCCGGCGGGAGTCTTTAACAGGCTGCCCTAACTTCCCAGCAGAGCCTGTTCCCACACCCCTCGCTTCAACAGCCCCTAAGAATAGCATGTGTAAAACCAAGAATAGTGCTATTTTTTTGTCACATATCGGCCCGCCTTTTTGTCTAATAGAAAAGAGGACCTGATGGCACAAGATAGATTTACCGATAAAACAAGCCTTGAAACCCTGGCCAAACTGGCCAGAGAAGGCCGGAGAGACGCCCTCGAAGAGCTGGTGCGAAGGATCCAAGACAACATCTATCGGCTGGCGCTAAGGACCCTCTTTTTGCCCGCTGATGCAGAAGACGCGACCCAAGAGATACTGATCAAGATCATCACTCACCTCTCCGCCTTCAGAGGGGAAAGCCGCTTTAGCACATGGTGTTTCCGCACTGCCGCCAACCATTTGCTCACCACCCATAAACGACGGGCGGAAAAATGGGGATACTCCTTTAAAATGTGCGAGAAGGCGATTGAAGAGGCGCTATCCATGTCGAGCGCAGAAATAGTAGAGACCCCCGAAGACAGCCTCATCGCAGAGGAAGTCAGACTGGCCTGCTTGCAAGGGATGTTGCTTTGCCTGAGCCGGGAGATTCGCCTGGTCTTTATCCTGGGGGTGGTGTTTGAGGTGACGAGTCATGAGGGCGCCCATATTCTGGATATCACGCCGGAAGCCTTTCGCCAGCGTCTCTCCCGAGGGCGAAAGCTAATTCAGAATTTCATGAGCAAGAAATGCAGCTTGGTCCATCCGGGAAATCCCTGTGCCTGCGCCAGATTGATTCCTTATGAAATCAAAATCAAGTTGCTTGATCCGGAGAATCCCCGGTTTGCCAATCACCGCTGCTATGCCCGAAGGAGCGACTCAGTCAGCTCGCGCCTTCAAGAGCTCGACGAAGTGAAACGTCTCGCCGTTCTTTTCCGCAGCCATCCCGACTATGCCGCACCGGAGACCTTTCTGGAATCGATAAAGAAGCTGGTTGAATCGGGAAGACTGGAGATACTTGGCGACCGCCGATTCGATCGCTCCACCGAAGATATGACGTAACGAAAGGAGACCTTGTATGAATTACGATCAAATTAAGGCATCACTGGCCCCCTGCGGGCTAAGCTGTGAAAAGTGCTTTGCCCATGTGGACGGAGATATCCGCCGGTACAGTCTGAAGCTGAAAGAAACGCTAGGGAATTTCGACGCCTATGCTAAACGATTTGAAACCCTGCTGGGTGACCCGATTTTCAAAAAATACCCTGATTTTAAGGCAATGTTGGATTACTTTGCTTCCGAAAACTGCAAGGGATGCCGTAACGAGCAGTGTAAAATGTTCAGGAATTGTGGGGTACGCCCCTGTCACCAGGAAAAACAGATTGATTACTGCTACCAGTGTGACGAGTTCCCTTGCAGCAGAACCAACTTTGACGAAAACCTGTACAAAGCCTGGGTCCGGATCAACGAGATAATAAGAAATGAAGGTATAGAGAAATATTACGAGAGAACTCTAACACGGCCCAGATACATTTGAAAAAACCATGAAGCCTGGGACATCATATTATTGACGCCCTTCCCTCTTCTTCTTTGGCATTCGCCCTTTGTAACACGGTGAGATAGAATTTCGCCATTTCACCTACGTACCCCTCTTATGCATCCTCACACGTAATTTTTCTGAGTCCGGAAGTCTTGTTGGTTGGGGTTTAAGGATCAGCTAACGACCTTTTTCTCTGCTAACTCTCTTCTTGATCACCCGCTCATTCTCATAGATGACCAAGGGCGTATTCGTTTGAAGCGCGATTTTCCTCGCCTGTTTTGCTGCCCGCCGCAGTGCAATGCCGACCTTCGCCAGGTCCTTATCCAGGACTACCTTCTTCGCTGTTTTCATTGGACTCCTCCCGCCTCCAGTAGTAATGGCCTTTCACCTGAGTTGTCATAAAGGACCCATGTGTCGACCAATCTCCTATAAACCTGCTGGAAATTCTTCCACCCAGCCTCATAACGCCTGCGAATCACATCCTCCGGTACGTCGTGTCCGCCCTGCCTGACTCGCACACGCACGCGCTCAATCGCTATCTTGACATCTTTTAAGTATAAGAATACCAGTTTTACACGATAGCCGATGCCTTGCCACTGTGGTATCATTCGGGCGTATCGCCGACCGCTCAACGTTGTCTCAAACGCGAAGCTTTCCTTTTGCCTTACATGGGAATCGATTTCTTCAATCATCAGGCGGCCAGCGGGAAAAGCCGCAGTTGCCGGCTCAAAAGGTGACAGACCTGCAGCAATGAGGTCGGCATTGACAAACAATGGGCACCCCGCTTCTTTGGGTAGAAATTCTCGCGCAAACGTCGTCTTGCCTGCCCCATTTGAACCGGCAATGATGATGATCCTTCTTTCCTGAATCAGGCTACCGACCCGGGCCTTATTCACAACCAGTCCTCCAGATGAACAATTGACATATACCGGAAGAAACACGGAATAACAAGGCGAAAACAGGGGCTCTAGGTCGGACCAAGGCAACCAACTCCGCGGGATGCTGAAGCAATCCTATGAAAACTGCCCTGTTTATGGGCTCAGGACGCCATTCTTCCCTTTCAAATGCGCCTTTAAGGATGACGATATCGCAGATGTCAAAGGAATCCGTAGCGAGATACGAGCTTCAGAAGTGCATTTTAGGGCACGGAAGGTGAAATATCAGAGGGCGCCTGCCCGGAAAGACGGCAATCATCCTGTATCGAGCCGAACAAATCCAATCCATCTTGACAGGTGACCTGTTTATGGACTAAATTTGGTCATAATCAGGAGATGGAGGTACCCCCATGAAGCTGTCCAGTCAGATCAAGCCCATCAGTTACCTGAAGGCCCATGCCGCCGAAATCGTGAGGAAACTGGGCGAAAAGCGGGAGCCACTTGTCATCACCCAGAATGGGGAGGCCAAGGTGGTGATACAGGACATCGAAAGCTATGAGCAAACTCAGGAAACAATGGCTCTCCTAAAAATCCTGGCGCTCGGAACCCTCCGGATAGAAGAAGGCAAGGTTCAGCCCGCTGAGGAGGTAATCAAACGTTTGCGCAGGCGGCAGGAGGGCCACTGATGCCGTTCGCGGTTTTGTTGACCGATGATGCAGCACGTGATCTCGACGAGCTTTGCGACTACATCGCTGTGCACGATGCCCCTCAAAAAGCGGACCACGTTCTGGAGCAGATCGAGAAAGCCTTCTCCAGGCTGTCCGAATTTCCCGAGCGGGGTGCCTATCCCAGAGAACTGCTGGCCCTAGGGCTTCGTGAATACCGCGAGGTCTTCTCCAAACCGTACCGAATCATTTACCGAGTCATGGATAAGAGCGTTTATGTTCTGCTGATCGCCGATGGCCGTCGTGACATGCAGTCACTGCTGCAGAGGCGATTGTTAGGCGCTTAATGCACAGTGTGCCGGACTCACAAATGGCAGGGCGATCTATGGGGTAGCAGCGCATCGTATTATTATTTGATCCGACCGGAACAATGCGAAGAAAACAACAAAACCCACGGAACCCGGAAAAAGGATTCAGGGCCATTCGTATTTAACAAGGCGTCTTCTCAAGAACCCGTGCCATATGGTCGACAAGGATGCGTTGGCCGACCTGTGATTCCAGCGTGAGAGACGCCCTATTCGCCCTTGACACGAAAATTCGTCGTTCCGTATACTGCAGGCCTTGGGATACGAATTCCCTTCAACTTTGCTCATCCCATCAAACATACTGTGAATGAAAAGGAGGAGATTATGGCCAAGACCATCGTCGATAAAGCCCTTTTTTGCCTGCCCTGGACCCAGACGCTTCTGGGAACCGTCGCGTCCGGTCGGGTCAACTTCATGGCCCTCGACTGGTTGACCCGGGTCAACTACCAGCCTGCCATGCTCGGCATTTGCGTCAACCGGGGACATGCGTCCAACGAAGCCATCCGGCAGACGGGAGAATTCAGCGTGAACGTGCCGTCCGTGGAGATGGTTGCCATCACCGACTACTGCGGCGTCGTGTCGGGAAAGAAGACGGACAAGTCCAAACTATTCGAAGTTTTCTACGGCGAGCTCAAAGCCGCACCGATGATCACCGCCTGCCCGCTGAACATCGAATGCAAACTGGCTCAGACCGTGGACCTGCCCA
>JAGUZM010000303.1 GCA_020060805.1 Deltaproteobacteria bacterium
AAAAGGCATGAAGGGTGTACACTTCCGCTGAAACGGTTTGGAGCCACAGGATCGGCGTGAACCCCAAAACGAGCGCTCCCACAGCCGCTCCTGTCTTGGATGAAGTCATCCTGAATATGAGGGAATAGATCAGCCACACGGTCCCGGCGCCGAAGAAAGACGACATGAGGTTCATCCTGAACCCCAAGTTGCCCACAGGAATCAGACAGAATATCTTTCCGATGTGCACGTACAACGGGTAACCGCTGTTGTGCGGTATCCCGATACAAAAGGCGGCCGCGGTCAGCTCCCCGCTGTCGCCGAGGTAAACCGTGGGGCAGACCGTGAGCAAGTAGACGCAGAAAACAAGGCTGGTCAAAAAGAACGAAAACATGGGCTACCCCTCAATAACCGGCCGCACAACACCTTTTCTCCCTCATCGCTCATCCTTTTCTCCGAGGCGAAGGGAGTTCACGAACTTTTCAATATCTGCCTGATTCGGATCAATCTCCAGGGATTTCCTGAAGGCCTTCACTGCCTGCTCTCCTCTCCCTGCCTGATACAGGGCATGCCCGAGGTTCCTGAGGTAATGAGCGTTTCGCCTGCTGGACTCGGAGGCTTTCTGAAAAGCGGCTACGGCCTCCTCGTATTGCCCTTTCTTGTAGTAAAAGTATCCCCAGTTGTTGTGAAGGGCGCCCTGATCTTTCACGTACACGCTGCTTTTTTCAAGCTCCTCCTGCGCCTCCGCGAACAAGCCCTGGTCTGCCAGAAAGGCGCTTACCATGAAATGGATGCCGTAATCATCATACCCGATTCGGGATGCGTCTCGGATCGATCTGAGCCCTGCGGCAGGATCGCCTAGAAGAAAAAGGTGCTTCCCTAAACGCAAGAAATAATGGGCGGTTAATTCACGGGTCAGGTAATCCCTTTCAAAGGAGGCAAAGTAACTCTCGTTGGAGTAGTATCTCCAGTGATTGCTGATCCTGTAACCGTCGTTTTCTTTTGTTTTCACGACCCGATGGATCAGGCAGGCGGGAATCAAGGTGTAACCCGGAACCGGTTTGACGGTGTTTTCGTCAAAAACAGCGTAGAATACCGTGCCCGGGGCCTCGTGCTTCGTGATTTCCTGTTCCAGAATCGTGGTGACGTCGTCCGCGCTGCCGCAACAGATTTCCTCTTTTTCACCGAGATAGGGCATCGGGTAAATGATGCCATGGCGGTCATAAAGAGTGAGGTCTTCTCTCGCCCGTTCAGCGATACGGGTGTAAGCGGCGGGGAATAGGAGATTGTCCCCGTCAAGTATCAGGGTGTTCCTCTGCCCCACAGTCCTGAACATGTTCTGTGTGTGTTCGTAGGCCACATAGTTGAAACTCTGATCACACTGAAAATAGTTGGACAGGAACAAAAGGCCTGGAATGGCGGCAAACGCCGCCTTTGCGACAAATAGCCCCCGGATTCCGAATAGCCGAAGGGTTTCCAACTTCTTCAGCACATCAGCAGTGCCGAGACCCATAAGGATGGCCAGGGTGATTAAGGTCGGGAGATGGAAGGGCGTGACTTTGAGGGAAATGGTGTTCAGGAATACGGTGTAAAAAAAGTCGAAAACAACCACCAGGAAGAAAAACACCTGCCACCGCCTGGAATGGAGCTTCACCCAGCCCCACAGGGCGAATATCACGATGACCGGAGATTGGAATAAGACCGACAAAGCCGAGTCCCTCGCCCGAGCCGCATAGTCCCACAGGCCCATGCCGAACACGTACCCACTCCGATGGGCCCTTCCGGTCACGTGAGCGATGAAGCGGTCGAGGGTGTCAGGATCTCCCCAGTGTATCGCCGCGCCGGAGTCTGTTCGGATCGGCAGGTACAGGTACATGAGTAGCGGAGCCCCGATCAGAAGGGCCAAAACCACGACGTTCTTCCATTTGAGGAGCGCCGCCCTGTCTCCTGAAAAAACGATCCACAGAACCCCGGGCGCCAGCATCACCGTCTGAAGATGATTGCCGAAGCTGAGCCCCACGGCGAATGTGAAGAGCACCAGGCGGTAGAATTCCTTTGAATCTTCCCACCACAGCAAAAGCCCGATTAAGAGAACCACAAAAAACGCATGCAGCGCGTAAACTTCCGCGGACACGGTCTGCGACCAGAACGCCGGGAGGAAGGCCAGCGTCAGCGCGCCCGCCAAAGCCGCTGCCCTTGAAGCGGCCAACTTGAGGATCACCGCGTAAGTCAACCAGACCGTCGTTGCGCCAAGGAAGGTGGACATGACATTCGCCCTGAAACCGATGTTCCCCAGCGGAATGAGGCAGAAAAGCTTCCCCAAAAGGCAATAAAGGGGATAACCGCTGTTATGAGGGATCCCCAAACTGTAGGCAGCCGCCGTCAATTCCCCGCTGTCCCCCACATAGACGGTTGGGCAAATCGTGGACATGTACACGGCAGAAACCGAGAGAAACACCGCCGGGGCGAGGTATTTGCTTGGGAAAGAAGCCATTCTTGGAGATTCGCCTCTCACAGCTCACGGGGAGAACGGGATTGATCTTCAGGGTACGAATGGGTAGAGATCTTCTCATCACGGCTACCGACCGAGGGCGAACCGTGACGGTCGCTGATGATGTAAAGTGGCCGCTGTTTGACCTCGTCATAAATGCGGGCGACGTACTCTCCCAGCAGCCCGATGGCGATCAACTGAACACCGCCCAGGAACAAGAGGACCGTGATGAGAGTGGTGAATCCCGTCTGCGCAATCTCAATCCCCAAAAGCCGCCTGACCACAAACACGCAGGCAAGGATAAAGCCTGCCGCGCTTATGACAGCCCCTGCGGCTGTCATGAGTTTCAGGGGTTTGTAGGAAAAGCTGAAAACAGCATCCAGGGCGTACTTGATGAGCCGCTTAAGAGACTGCTTCGGCTCGCCCGCGGATCGCTCCTCCCGGTCATAGGAAACCACGCCCTGCCTGAATCCCACCCAACTCCTGAGACCCGGGAAGAACCGGTTCTTCTCCGCAAACCGGTTCAACTCACCGACCACTCTCCGGTCCAGAAGGCCGAATATGCCGGCCTGCGCAGGGATGGGGAAGTCGCTGATCCATTGAAAACCCCTGTGGAACAAGTCGAACCCGAGCCTTCTCAGCCCCCTCTCCTTGCGGCTCCGCCGTTCGGCTCTGACGACATGATCCCCTTCCTGCCAGCGCTTGAGAAGCTCTGGAATCACCTCAGGGGGATCCTGAAGATCTCCGTCCATCAACACCACTGCATCCCCCGTGACATGCGCCAAACCGGCAGAAATGGCTGCCTGATGCCCAAAGTTTCTTGAGAGGGAAATGATCGTAAAGCGAGGGTCTTCCCGGCACTGATCCAGCATGGTCCTCATGGAATCATCCCGGCTGCCGTCGTTCACATAAATCACCCGCCAGGCCACGTCATACAGGGGTTCACACGCTCTTTTCAGACGCCGGTAGAGCTCAGGGAGGTTCTCCTGCTCGTTGTAGATCGGTATGACGATGTCCAGGTTCAATGATGACCCCTTTGCCCGAAGTAAGATGTATGGTCGTCTGTCGGCCTATCCGTCCCTGCTTTGGCCAAAAACAACATTCATGATGCTAAAGTTTCATATATTTTACTTAATCTTGGGTTATTTTTCCATTTCTTTCTTTAATGTTTCACCCAGGTCTTTCATTTTTTCCGATTGCCGAGTCATTGCGCTCAGGATGAGGGGCTTTAGGATATCGCCCTGGAAAACAGTTCCCCCTTGTCGCCCTTTGCCTGAGATGAGATCCGCCACTTGCCCCAGTATCCTCGGATCATGGGCGATAATTTCCGCGATCCGCCTCGCCTCTTCCCGTGCTTTACCCTGCTGCCCTGATGCCACATAGATTTCGGCAAGATGCAAACGCGGGGTGAGATTGCCCGGGTCGAGTTCCGAGCAATTCTTTAGATGAACGTATGCCCTTCCCCGTTGGCCCATCCACTTGTACGCCGCTCCCAGATGCAAAAGGGCCTTGCCTTTGGTAGCCTTTTCCTTTACAGCTATGTTGAGGTGAGGAACCGCTGCCTCGGGCATCCCTTTTGTTAACAGGTAGATGCCGGTGTTGAGGTTGGTAACTCCGCCACCTGGATCCGTCTTCAAGGCCTCCATGATGTAGCGGTCAGCTGTATCTAAGTGCCCTTCCTCCTCAAAGAGAACGGCCAGGTTCACCAGGGATGGGGAAAAATCCGGTTTCATGCGGATCGCCTCGAGGTAGCAAGATTTTGCTTTTTCCCTATCCCCTTTCTCGCTGTAAGCCTTGCCCAGGTGGTAGAGGGTGGCGAAGGCTTCGTCTTTCCGGTGAACCTCAGGACTTCGCAGCGCCTTTTCAAAGTGGTAGATCGCCTTGCCCAAGTCACCCCTCTCCTGATACGAAAAACCCAAGTTGTGATGGACCCGCATCTGATCCGGCGCTTTCCGTAGGGCGTCGATCCAAAGGGACTTCGTGTCTTTCCAGGCAAAATTCCTGGAAAACGTGGAAAGTCCGAGGGCGGTGATCAGGAGAAGGGTAAAAGCCGAGAAAAGGTGCCTCATCCCTCTTTTGGCCGTGGAGTGGATCGCCCGGGTCAGCCCAACTGAGACGGGGACAAAGAAGAACATGGATGGAATGTAGTTTCGGTGCTCGAACACGAGTTCCAGGGCGAAAACACTCGACTCAATCAGGTGATTCAAGAAGAAAAAAAGAAACGAAAACGAGATCAGAGGGTTCTTTCTCCCCCGGATGATTAAGAAGGCGAGGGACCCTGCGATCGCCAGAATCGCTGGTAAGGTGGAAAAGGGGTGGATGACGGAAGTCGAGACGGGAAAGGCATGGGCAATACTGAAGCGTTCCGATACCGGGTACAAGAGAAGGGATACATAGAAGAGAACGACCCTCGGCTCTGTCAGCAACCTCTCCGCGAGCGAAAAGGGGCGAGCCTCGTAGTCGCCCAAGAAGCCGAACAATCCCCCTTTCCTGAAGTAAAGAAAAAGCAAACCT
>JAGUZM010000426.1 GCA_020060805.1 Deltaproteobacteria bacterium
CATCCCCACGGCGACGACAGTGATGAAGATGTCCATTTTCCCGGAAAGCCTCCGAGAAGGCCCTTCCTCCTCCTCGATATATTCCTCGGCTTTCTTCCGGGCTTCTTCCGTGATGGTCACGTCCCCGTTTTCGGTTGGCTTCTCCTCACCCATCGGTTTCTCCGCCGACCATGCGGTGGCTTTGTCGGTCCCCTATCCCTCGTCGTGTAACTTCGAATACCAGTAGGACACCCATGGAAGGGCATATACGTCCAGCTGAATCCTGTCGCCCTTTTCTCCCAGGCTGTCGAAGGGGATGCTCATGTTCTTGATCATCAGGCGCTGGGCCTCTTCCATCCCTCTCTTGATGATCAAGGGCCGGGGAAGGGGTTTGTGCAGGGTATGGAACGGTTTTACTTCTTCAAACCCGTAATACTCCATCACGCCGGCATGTGCCGTCCTGACCCCTTTGAGGATGATTTGTCCCTCGACGACTTCGAACTCCTCCGCCACGGGTTCACGGTATATCGAATGGGTGTACAAAAGGGAAAACGGTTCCGAAGGAGAGATCCTTATCCGCACTGTGCGCGGATGGTCCAGGTTTCTCAGCTCAAAGACGATCGCTTTCGCGAAAAACAGAAAGACCCCTCCTGTCACGACAGCGATTGCGATCAGAGCAAGGAGGGGCCGGGGTTTTCGCCTCAACTACTGGATGTTGACTCCTTTCTCTTTGAAATACTTCAATGCCCCGGGATGAAAGGGGAGGGGCGAACCGTCAGCCTGGGGTTGGAGCTTGATGTTTGCCGCCTCCCTGTGCACCGCCACCAGCTCCGGGTGGTGCTCGAAAATCGTTTTCACGATATCATAGGCGACGTTATCCTTCATGGCGGCGTTACAAATCAGGAGGTTCCAAACAACGGCGATGGTGACATCCTGCTCCTGGCCGGGATAGGTCTTGGCAGGAATCACCCCCTTGACGTACAGGGGACCGTATTTTTCTCTCATCTTGGCAATCGCGTCGCCGTGGGATAGGAGCTTCATTTTGACGCCCGGAGTCGCACCGAGGTCTGTCACGGACGCGGTCGGTACTCCCCCGTCCCAGAAATAGGCGTCTATCTTGCCGTCTTTCAATGCCCCGGCAGACTCGGAGGCTCCCAGGCGGTCTCGACTCATGTCCTTGTCGGGGTCGAGCCCAAAAGCTTCGAGCACTCTCAGCCCTTTCACCTCTGTTCCGCTTCCGGGCGACCCTGTGGAAACACGCTTGCCCCTTAGATCTGATACCTTACCGATCCCTTTCCCTTCAAGGGTGACCACGTGCATGTTGTTCGGGTAGAGCACGGCCAAGGTCCGGATGGGCAGCTTATCCTTGAATTTTCCTTTCCCCTCATAGGCGTCCCACCCAACGTCCGCCATGATCAGGGCCATGTCCGCCTTCCTCCCTCCAACCAGAAGGCAGTTATCCACAGAGGCGGATGTCACTTCAGCGGTCGCTTCAGCGTAAGAGATGTATTTTGAGATCACGTTGGCCATCCCCCCGCCCATGGGATAGTAGACGCCGCCCGTCCCGCCGGTGGCAATGGAGAGCCTCACTTCTTTTTGCGCCGCCCAGGCTGTTGAAAGGCCAAAAACAAGCGCGACGACAACCCCTAAAACCAGTAACCGTCTCATAGGCAAACCTCCTTCTTTGTCTGCGGGTGTATGTCCATTGCCCTTTCCCAGGGCAAAGAAAGGCGGGAGTAGCAGGTCGGGACAAAATGAAACCTAGCAAAGGGCCGGAGAAGGTGTCAACAGGAAATTGATTGAATGCGGAATTAATGAGGTCGGTGCCATGGGAGATTTTAGGAGGAATGGGCTTGATTTAAGGGATCGTATGCATTTAGAATGCGTCCATTTCTGAGTGTATCCCGACCTGATCACGGAGGTGGAACGATGCCTTTGAACGAGCTTCTTCCCAAAGCGGTAAAGCTCTATCCCCGGAGGGAAGCGGTGGTCTGCGGTCACGTGCGCATGGAATACAGGGAGTTTGCGGAGAGGGTGTGGAGGCTTTGTAACGGCCTGAGGAGTCTCGGGCTCCGGAGGAACGACCGGCTCGGCATCCTGCACGAAAACTGCCACGTTTTTCTCGAGGCGTACTTTGCCGCAGCTCATCTCGGCCTGATCCTGGTCCCCCTCAATTTCAGGCTTTCTCCAAAAGAACTCGCCATGATCCTCGTGGACAGCGGATCGCGGGTGCTGATCGCGCAGAAGGCCTTCAGGGATAAGGTCGAGGGGCTTTCGGGTTTGGCTCCAGGGGTAGACAAAGTCCTCTGGTCCCAGGGCCGGCACAGGGAAGACGCCTCAGAACCGGATTATGAGACCCTCCTTGCCAGCCATGACCCGGACCCACCCGCCGACATTCCCATCAAGGACGATGACGTGGCGCATCTGTATTATACGAGCGGCACCACGGGCCGGCCCAAAGGGGTCATGCTCACCCACAAGAATGTGAAGAGCCATGCCCTCGGGACCATAGCAGACCTCCATCTCACAGACGCCGATCACTGGTTTCACGTGGCCCCCCTGTTTCATCTGGCAGATGCATGGGCGACCTTCGCGATCACTTGGGTGGGAGGGAAACACGTGGTCTTTCCGAGCTTTGAGGCCCTGGGTGTTCTGAGGACCATCCAGGAGGAGAAGATCACCCTCAGCAACCTGATCCCGACCATGCTCAACATGATGGTCAACCACCCTGAGGCAGGTGATTTCGATTACTCCAGTCTCAGGGTGATCCTGAGCGGAGGGGCACCCATTGCGCCGGAAGTGGTCCGCAAAATCATCGAGACCTTCAAGTGTGATTACATCCAGACCTACGGTATGACCGAAACGAGCCCTTATCTTACGATGTCCATCCTGAAAAAGCATCTCAAGGACCTGCCATGGGAAACGCAGCTCGTCTTCAAAGCGAGCACGGGTCGGGAGTTCATCAATGTGGGTTTGAAGGTCGTGGATGAGCAGGGCAAAGAGGTGGCAAGGGATAACAAGCAGGTCGGCGAAATCATCGTGAAGGGCGACATCGTCACGCCCGGGTACTGGAACCTGCCCGAGGAGACGGGCAAAGCGATCCGCGACGGCTGGCTTTACACAGGGGATCTCGCAGTGGTCAACGAGGAAGAGTATGTGACGATCGTTGACCGCAAAAAAGACATGATCATTACCGGCGGGGAGAATGTGTATTCCACGGAGGTGGAAAACGTGCTTTACACCCACCCTGCGGTCCTGGAAGCAGCGGTGATCGGCATTCCCGATCCCAAGTGGGGCGAAGCGGTCAGGGCCTGCGTTGTCCTGAAACCCGCAAAATCGGCCACAGAAAAGGAAATCATCGCCTACTGCAAGGAGAACCTCGCTCACTACAAGGCACCCAAGAGCGTGGCTTTTCTGGACGCCCTTCCCAGGACAGGGTCAGGCAAAATATACAAGAAAGGGCTCAGGGATCCCTTTCTTCAGCCTGGGAAGAGCTCGTGACCACCGGCAGGGTCAGCATGGCATGAGGCACAATAAGGACGTCCAAATCCTTGCGGCCGAGATACCGGGCAGCCAGTTCAAACGCGGCGTCCATGTCTGAGACGGGGATCATCTTCATTTGCCGGACCGTCTCGGGCGTCTCAGACCCCACAACGATAACGCGGGCTTTTTCGAGCACCTTGGCCATGATAAAGGCGCGCTGGGCTCCAGGGGGATAGGCGGTCCGCCGGAGTTCTGCGAGAAGGGAAGGCATGTCCGCGGCCCCGCGCATCTTTTCCAGGAAAGCTTTTTCTCCGGGGCCTTGCCCGGCTCCCTCAGGGGTAGGGGCAGGAAGGATGAACAGACCCCCCTCTTCGATCACGCAGGTGGGCGCGAAAAAAAGGTAGCTCACCGCGCGGCTCGCCTGATAAAGGTTCACGTCCTTGGGAAACCCGACCCCTGCCACTGCCACGTCGAAGCGTCGGGGGATGGAGACTTCATAGGCTTTTCTCGCTTCCTCCACGAGCATTCGAAAAGTCGCCTGCGGCTCGCCTGCGTGAACGGCGATGGGTCGCTTTTCATCATCCAGGACCACATTGATGATGAAGCGCAGCCCGGCGCGGCGGGAGATGTCTGCAACGGTTTTCTGGAAGGGATTGCCGTCAATCACTCCGAGGCGGGTTCCCGGGTGGTCAACCATCTGAGGGCCGTGGGTTAGAGAGATGAGCCCTTCACTTCCAGCGCCGATGGCGAGGACCTTGCCGCCCCCCGAATAACCCGCGTACTGATGGGGTTCGACGATCCCCG
>JAGUZM010000544.1 GCA_020060805.1 Deltaproteobacteria bacterium
GAAAAGGCCCTCACCGGGTCAGAACTGGACCATGTACCGGGGCTAGGACCTAAGAGAAAACAAATTTTACTTAGACATTTCAGAAGCTTAGAAGGGATTCGCCGGGCCAGCAAGGAAGACCTCGCCCAGATTCCCGGGATCAGCCCTGCTCTGGCGGAAAGAATAAAAATCTCCCTCCCGGCGCTTTGAGGTTGACACCCGGATGCTCATCATGGTAGAGTTTTAATGAGTTTGGCTAAGTCTAAATTGATCCGAAGTCGAGAATTCTACTGTGGCAGCCAAGAAAATTACCATAGTTCTTCTCCCGGATGGGGGCAGGAAAGTCAGGCAAATTAAGGTCCCCCGTTTCCTTTTCATCCTGCTCCTTGTCCTGACCGTCTCAATAAGCGCTGTTTTCAGCTGGGTGTTCGTGGATTATCAGGCGATCCGAAAGCACACTTCCCGTCTAAGCCAGCTCCAGAAAGAAAACGCCCAGCAAAAGCAACAACTCGTCACCCTCGCCCAGAAGATCGATGCGGTGAACGACCGGGTCAGGGAACTGCGGGAATTCGACAACAAGCTCCGAACCATGGTGAACCTGGAAAGCTCCAGGGAGAATCCGCAGTTCGTCGGCATCGGTGGCTCGGATCCCAGCTTGCTCAATCCTCATTCCGCATCCGAGAAGACCCATCGGAAGCTCATTCGGCTGATGCACAAGTCTCTGGATAACCTCGAGACGGAGATCAGCGTTCAGAAAAGCGAAAAAACGCAGCTCATCGGCCGCCTGGAAACCCAGAAGTCTTTGCTTGCCAGCACACCCTCGATATGGCCGGTCAGGGGCTGGATCAGTTCCTCGTTCGGCCATCGCCAGTCCCCGTTCACAGGAGAGAGGGAGTTCCACAGCGGCCTGGACATCTGCAATAAGAAAGACACGCCCATCGTCGCTCCTGCGGACGGCGTGATTCACTCCGTCGAGTTCGACGACGGATACGGCCGGATCATGGTTGTCAATCACGGATACGGACTGATCACCAGGTATGCCCACCTGGACAAGGCCCTTGTGAAAAAGGGACAGGCTGTCAAAAGGGGTCAGGAGATCGCGCTGGTAGGGAATACAGGCCGCTCCACCGGCCCCCATCTTCACTATGAAGTCCACCTCAACGGCGTTCCGGTCAATCCTTTCCGCTATATCCTGAACTGAGACAAGCAGACCAAATCCTTTTGTCACCCACCCCCCACATCCCTATTCACGCCATGTCACCGAAACGGACGCGCGGTGTCGGCCGCTGAGCGGTGAGTGATTTTACGGGCAGGTTCCCTTGGGTTTGCCGGTCACGGGAGCACTTACGCCATGCGATTTGCCATTCCCCTGGTGTTTATTTTTGTGTATGATAATTTGTTATCGCCTCCTGTGCACGGTCACCCAAGTCACGGGTGAGAGCCAGGAGAGGGGCGAGAGTTTTTGACGGGAATTGAGAGCCGATGATCGGACGTTTCATCAAGAGCGTTTTTGGGAGCAAGAACGAAAGAGAACTGAAACGGATGGCCCCGATGGTTGATGCCATCAACCGGCTGGAGCCTCGATTTCAGGCCTGCTCCGACGAGGATCTGCGAGCAAAAACAGGGGAGTTCAAGGAAAGGCTCTCGAAGGGGGAGCCCCTGGATGATCTGCTCCCAGAAGCGTTTGCCGCCGTAAGGGAAGCATCGGTCAGGGTTTTGGGGATGCGGCACTTTGACGTGCAGCTCATCGGAGGGATTGTGCTCCATGAGGGCAAAATTGCGGAAATGAAAACCGGCGAAGGAAAGACCTTGGCCGCGACCCTTCCTCTGTACCTGAACGCCCTGACGGGCAAGGGCGTGCACCTCGTCACCGTGAACGATTATCTGGCAAGGCGCGATGCGGAGTGGATGGGAGGGATCTACAACCTTCTCGGTATGTCCGTGGGGGTGATTGTCCACGGGATAGACGACCAGCAGAGAAAAAGTGCCTATGGGTGCGATATCACCTACGGGACGAACAACGAATTCGGGTTCGATTACCTCAGAGACAACATGAAATTCGACCGCCACGATTTCGTTCAGCGGGATTTTCATTACGCGATCGTGGACGAGGTGGACAGTATTCTCATCGACGAGGCGAGAACGCCCCTCATCATCAGCGGCCCGGTAGAGCGAAGCGAAAACAAGATGTACCTCGAGGTCAAGCCCCTGGTGATCAACCTGAAGAAGAAGCAGGCGTCGATCGTCCGCTCCCTGCTGCAGGAAGCGAAGGGCCTCCTCGACGGCTCGGAAAACGGGGACAAACGGGTCGAGCTTCTCCTGAAAGTGAAAAGGGGAGACCCGAAGAACCCGGTTCTCCTGGACATCCTGGCCCATGATCAATCCCTGAAGAAGGAAATAGACCGCCTTGAAGCGATGATGAGCGCTCAAAAAGTCCTGGGGGAGATCGATCAGGACCTCTACTGCACGATCGACGAGCGGGGCAACGCCGTCGAATTGACGGAGCAGGGGATCAAGCTCCTTTCGGCGAGCGGTTTGGGCGACTTTGCCCTCCCGGACATGGACGAGGAGAGCCATCTCATCAGGGAAGACGGGAGCCTCTCGGACGAAGGACGGGCGGAAAAACTGCGGGGCCTCGAAGAGCGGTTCATGAGGACTTCAGAGCTGATCCACGCGACCCAACAACTGATCAAGGCTTTCTGGCTGTTCGAAAAAGATGTCCACTACGTGATCAAGGACGATCAGGTGGTCATCGTGGATGAGTTCACAGGCCGCATGATGCCCGGGAGGCGCTGGAGCGACGGCCTTCATCAGGCGGTGGAGGCAAAAGAAGGGGTCAAGGTGGCGGAAGAAAACCAGACCCTGGCAACCATCACGTTCCAGAACTTCTTCCGTATGTACGAGAAACTGGCGGGCATGACCGGAACGGCCGATACGGAAGCGGCGGAATTCAACAGCACCTACAAGCTGGATGTGGCGGTCATCCCCACAAACAAGAAGATGATTCGCGACGATTTCCCGGACGTGATCTACAAGACGGAGCGGGAGAAGTTCAAGGCCGTGCTGGAGGAGATCAAGGAACTCTACGACAGGGGCCAGCCTGTTCTGGTGGGCACCGTCACGATCGAAAAATCGGAGATGCTGAGCAAAATGCTGACGCGATCCGGGATCCCCCACTCTGTCCTGAACGCCAAGCACCACGAAAAGGAAGCCCAGATCGTCGCTCAGGCGGGCCAGCCGAAGACGGTCACCATCTCCACGAACATGGCAGGAAGAGGCACGGACATCGTCCTCGGCGATGGGGTGGTGGGGTTCGGAGGGCTCCACATCATCGGCACGGAGAGGCATGAAAGCAGGCGGATCGACAACCAACTCCGGGGCCGGTCAGGAAGGCAGGGGGACCCCGGGAGTTCCCGCTTCTACCTGTCCCTGGAGGATGACCTCCTGAGGATATTCGGCTCGGACAGGATTGCGGGCGTCATGGGCCGACTGGGAATGGAGGAGGGCCAGCCGATCGAGCACGGGCTTATCACCAGGGCGATTGAGAATGCCCAGAAGAAGGTGGAAGCGCGCAATTTCGACATCCGCAAGCATCTCCTCGAGTATGACGACGTGATGAACAAACACCGGGAGATCATCTATTCCCTGAGAAAAGACATCCTGACCGAGGAGGGGATCGGCGATGTGATTCACACGATGATGGATGACATGGTGGAATCTCTCATCCAGAGACACACAGACCCCAAAGCCTCACCCGAGGAGTGGGACATACCAGGGCTGAAGGAGAGCCTGGTGAGGGTTTTCGGGTACCGGCCCAAGCTTAGCCCCGAGGAAATCGGTGAGGAGAACTTCAGAGCCCTCAGGCCGGACGCCCTGTCCGAGCAGTTTAAGGAAGAGGTCTGGAAAGCCCATGAAAGGCGGGAGATGGCCTTCGGCCAGGCGGAAATGAGATCCGTGGAGAAATACATCATGCTCCAGATCATCGACAAGCAATGGGTC
>JAGUZM010000343.1 GCA_020060805.1 Deltaproteobacteria bacterium
CCCTTTTCATCGAGATGCACGATGACCGCCCCATGAATCCACACGTGCGCATGACCCGAAACCTCTCCTTCCGTTGATAGAAGTATAACGAAGCAAAGGATCGGGATAAGAACCGTCATCCTTTTCAGCAAAGGGTCCATATGACTACTCACGCACAGATTCATCGGTTTTTCCTTGTTAAGTTCATCACTATGAACCGTCCCAGAATTGTCAAGACGGCCTTTCTAAGTCCCCCCTGACCTCCCTTTTTCAAAGGGAGGAGTCAATCGCCTTCGTCAGGATGCGCCGTGCTCCTGCACGGAGAGCTTCACCTCTCTTTCGAAAAGAGGGGCCGGGGGAGATTCCCTGGGAAGTCCCCACGTTTCGCCTTGGGACCTGAAAAGCGTATCCCTATACTTTTTCTGCCCAGCGACCCAATAGAACATCTTCGAAGACGTAACGATCCCTTTCCTTTCTTAGAATGCCTTTGGAACACAAGGCACTCAGACTCTTGGACACATTGGATGCGGATTCCAGGCTGAAGCGCTGAACGCTCTCTTTTGACGTTAGAGACTGGCCTTGAAGCGCGGCCGCTGCTTTCATCGTTTTCTTCTGATGGGACGTTAAGCTCTCCCAGATTGTCAGATAGGCGGGCTCCTGGCTACGAAGGATAAAAGACATGGCTTCAGCCACATGGTGTTCTTCAATCACCGGCAGATCCTGGTAATGATCCCAGAGATAAAAAGAGAGAAGCTGAACGTAGTGTGGAACGTTCTGGGACTCTGCAAAAATCCGATCCGTTGCTGTAGGGGATATCTCTTTCCCGAACTTGGTAAATTTGGAACGAACAAACTCTTTGAATTCGTCTTCAGGGATCTTGTCGAGATTCATCAGCGTGCCCATCTGATAGAAAGGACGCGTCTTTTCCGATACCATGTCAATAAGCATGTGCGACTTGCTTCCGGCGAAAAGATAGCTCACCCTGGTATGGTGCTGAATTGCCGCCCGAAGCTGCCTTTCTAGGTCCTCCCCGCCTATTCGCATAATCTCCTGGAATTCATCGAGGACCACCACAAATCGTTTTCCCTGGGAGTTGGCGATTTGCTCCGGGAGATTAAAGACTTCCTCTGCCACCTCGGCGCGACTCTCCATGGAGACACCCACCGAGATTTCGGGATTGCCTGCAGGGTCAAAACTCAGGCTGGGCCTAAGCCGTGGAAGGAATTCTTTAACAAAGTGGGCGGCCCTTTTGGCAATGGATTTCGATCCCTGGACCACGCTGCTGGTATAGAGCTCCATCAAATCTGATGAAGACGCAGCCCAATAGAGATCGACATAGGCAGTGAGGAATTTCTGCCTTTGGAGGGTCATGAGAACGTTTTTGATCAGGGAGGTTTTTCCGTATCGCCTCGGCGCGATCAAGAAAATGCGCACCGTTTCTTTGAGTGTGGAGGTGAGATTTTGAAGCTCGGTCTCCCGATCGGCAAAATCCTCCCCCGAAACCACGGTTCCGTATTTGAAGGGATTGGCCATAGCGCCCCCGAAGCGGATTTTATACCATTTGGTATAATACTATTTGGTATAATACCAAAACGGGGTAACTTCAGCAAGAGATTCTTGCGAGAAAAAGGATCTCTTTGGCATCGAGGATGGGGATGGTTCAGCGAAATCTGTTCCGGTTTGTTCGCGGAGGTCTCTCAATGCTGTGATAGGTGCTGTGATAGGGACGTTCTTGACATATTGACATTCTCTGCAGTTTGGATATTGAGAGCGCATGCCACGGCCATCCCGAATTGACGCCCCGGGGGCGCTGCATCATGTGCTGATCCGGGGGATCGAGAGGACAGCGATCTTTCGAAACGACGAAGATCGCGAGTCCTTTCTTGGTCGGATTGGATGAATCCTACGGGAAAGGGGGGCGTTTGGAAGATGGTGAAATTCATCGACATTTGGACGACCTGGGGAGGTAAGCAGGTAGATATCCCGTGCGTCACAGCTAATGTAGGGGGATGAGACCGTGAGGCAATCCTCGGAATCATAAATCAAGAACGTCCCCATACCCGTACCATTCGTGTTTTTTTGTTGACACAGGGAAATCGTTGAATTATTTTCTTTGGAAAATTGTTCTCAATTATCGTTGCTGCATTGATCGAAAAGGAATGACCCGACAACAAACCCGTTACGACAAGATGCTGGAGGCGCTTAGGAGGCACGAATCTAGAATCACTCCTCAGCGCATGGCTGTGCTCAAGATCTTGGCGACCAGTGACGGGCACCCGAGTGTCGAGAACATCTACGAGCAGGTGAAAAAGCGTTTCCCCACGACAAGCCTGGCCACGGTTTACAAGACCGTGACCCTTCTTAAAGAACTGAACGAGGTGCTGGAGCTGGGGTTTCCCGAGGGAAGCAACCGATACGACGGGCACAAACCTTACCCCCATCCGCATCTCATCTGCACCAAATGCAAGAAGATCGTCGACCCCGATCTGGAGTCGATCGAGGGCGTGACGCAGGAGCTGGTTTCAGAAACAGGTTTCCGGATCACCAGTCATCGGCTGGATTTTTTCGGGCTCTGCCCCGGCTGTCAGAAATAAGGGGAGGCACATATATTTTTTTGATCTGAATTGGAGAATTATTCTTTGTTAATACCGATAGTCGGATTTTAACCGTATGTCGCTGGGTTGGTCAGCGACACCGATCCATGGAACACCCTAAAATTCACACAACGAAAGGAGGCAGCATGATGACCGACGACAGAAAGGACCCGATAACGGGCGTACCAAACCCACAAACAACCGGCAGGGGCAGGACGTACCAAGACTGGTGGCCCAACCAGTTGAACCTCGATATCCTGCACCAGCATTCCTCCAAGTCCAATCCCATGGGCGAGGAATTCAACTACGCCAAGGAATTCAAGAAGCTTGACTATGCGGCCTTGAAGAAAGATCTTACAGCGCTGATGACCGACTCGCAGGACTGGTGGCCGGCGGATTTCGGCCACTACGGACCGTTGTTCATCC
>JAGUZM010000016.1 GCA_020060805.1 Deltaproteobacteria bacterium
AGCAAGAAGCGGCTCAAGCTCCTTCAATACGGCAGGAATTCCACCCGCCTCATCAAAGTCACTCAAGAGATAATTGCCGGAGCCGGACGGAGCGATATCACAAAGAAAAGGGGTCTCTTTACTTATTGCATTGAATAATTCCGGCTGGATTTCCAAATCCAACTCTGCGGCGATAGCCTGCAGGTGCAACACAGCATTGGTCGAGCCGCCGATAGCCATGAGAACCCGGATCGCATTCCTGAATGCATCAAAGGACATGATGCCTGAAGGGTAGACACCCTTCCGGTGGAGACGGACAGCCTGCTGCCCGGCGCTGAAGGCTATACGCAACAACCGTGAGTCTGAGCCCGGGGTGGCGGTATTTCCAGGAAGCGACATGCCCAAGGCTTCGACCATCGCGGCCATGGTATTGGCGGTTCCCATGACCGGGCAGGCACCAATGCCTGGGCAGCCCCGGTCCTTTATCCAGGAGAATTCTTGCTCACTGATGGTGCCTTCCTTAAACTGCCGGTGATATCGCGGAGCAATAGCCAGAGGATCCAGCGTCGCCCCTTTATACCGGTTGAGCTGCATGTAGCCACCGGTGACGACCACCGATGGCAGATTCAATCGGGCGGCAGCCATGAGGTGTCCCGGGATGACGTCGTCACAAACCGGTACGAAGACCAATCCGTCCAGAAGATTCGTTTTCGCCACGGTTTCTATGTAGCCGGCCACCAGGTCGCGGTGGGGGAGATGATAGCTGTCGTTCCCTGCCATGCTGGTACAAATCGAGCTGATGACGAACTCCCGGGGCGTACCCCCGCCGGCCCAAATGCCTGCCTTTACGGCGTCCACAACACGATCCAGATGGATGGACGCTGGATTGATTTCACCCCAACTGCTCACCACGCCGATCTGCAAGCGATCAATCGCTTCATCTCCGTACCCGAGACCCATGATCATCTCTTGGCGTTCGATGAGGGCGTAGTCTGGCAGATGACCGTCTTGTTTTTTCCTTTCCATATTCATGACTCAATGAGGCAGTGGTTCATTCGATCGCCCCTGCGGAATTCCTGATTCATCCCAGCCCCTCAGGCGATAGTAATCTCTTCGCAACCGCTCCATGGCTTCAGTTGTAATTTCATGACCAGTCTTCCCAAGCTTCTGGAATAGTTTCTTCGGTAGCCAGTCGTCTTCGGGCTTGAGACCTTCACGCAAATTGAATCGGCGGATAAGTGTGGATATGGCCGTTGCTCTTGCCCTCAGAGAATCCTTATCTGCTTGGACACCCGTCACAGCCACCAATATCTCGCTCAGCACATCCCACAGATAAAGATCCCGGTAAAACCGGCACATGACGAGAGTGTCGAAAATCGTCAGGCGATCCTCAAAGTCGACAAAAAGCTCGGCTTTTCCCTCGATCTGATCCGGGGGAATCATTCCGGTGAGCTCGGGTTTATAGAAGGTAGCCCTCAAATGGCAGGCACCCCTGTCGGAGACAGCGTAAGCGAGGCCCATCCCTTTGAGAACCCGTGGGTCATAACCGGCGGGCTCCATGCCTTTTACATGTACTGCGATGTCTTCAAGACCCCACTCCTTGGCAGCGTGCTTTATTCCTTGAGCGAGAACGTCTCCGATTCCCTCTCTTCTGGCAATCATGTAAAGCAGGCTGGCGACGGCATCCACATCGCCGTAGTCGATTTTGTAGCCCACTTTTCCTCTCTTGGAGGCCTCCATGGTGAAGGAACACAAGTTTCCAGCCGATATCGTGTCCATCCCCTGACGATCGCAGATGTCATTGAGGTAAACGATTTCCTCGATGCTATCGATCTGACATAGCCCTCCAAAAGCATAGATCGTCTCGTACTCAGGTCCCTCCAGTTTGAGCCCAGCGTGACGGCCTTCCTTAACCGTCGCCATCCGGCCGCAGGCCATAAAGCAGCGCAGACATGCGTTCGGAGTCACATCGCACCGCCCGTGCAGCGCATCAGCGCTTATGCTCTCCCATTTATCGTATTTGCCCTCCGACCAGTAGCGCGTCGGAAAAGCATTGGCGCTGTTCACTATTTTGACCAGTTGGGTCGTTCCCATGGTTTTGTAAGCTTTCACACCGGGATTGTCTTTGGATATGGCGGCGAATTTTTTTGCGAGACCGGCCACCGCCTGATCGTCGGCAAGCGGCCGTTTTCGGTCACCACGAAATACGATAGCCTTCAGCTTCTTTGCACCCATCACCGTCCCGACGCCGGTACGCCCTGCCTGCCGCCACCGATCATTGCCGATGACGGCGAAGCGCACCAGGTTTTCCGCAGCCGGTCCGATGACAACGGCCCCTGCCTTCTTATAACCGTCCTTCTTCGGGCTGAAACGCTCCACAACGAGATCTTCCGTCTCGTAGGTTTCCCTACCCCATAAGTCTGCGGCGTCGTGAAACAGAACGTCTTCCGGGCGTATCTCCAAAACAACAGGTTGGGCACTCTCGCCCTGAATGACGATGGCGTCATGCCCGGTTGCATCCACCGCTTCCGGCACTTTACCGCCGGAGTACGACTCGGAATAAAACCCAGTCTGTGGCGACTTGGTGAAAACCCCGTAACGGCAAGCTCCCCAAATCCTACTGCCCGTCACGGGACCGGTGGCAAAGATCAAAGAATTATTCGGGTGGAGCGGGTCGATTCCCGGAGGGTTAGACTGGAAAAGGAGGTAAGAGGCGAGCCCTTTGCCGCCTAGAAACTGCTCGTAAATCCTTTCGGAAGGTTGATCAATGCGGTAGCTTTGTCCTGTCAGATCGATTCGTAGGATCCTGCCGTAAAATCCGTGCATATGTGCTTCCTCGAGAACTAAAGTCCATCTAGCGGCCCGCATCCTCCATCATTCAAAGGCCGGTAACTGAAACGTATAAGTTCTTAACTTTGTGCCCCATCGTTGTCAAGTAGAAAATGAGAATTGCCTTAATTTACACCGGATGGCTGCCTTGAGATCGGTGCACAGGTCATAGGAATGACAAGAGAAAGGAAATACTCCGCAAGATGGGACTATTCATTGTATCCAGTATTTATTATATAAAATTAAACTAGTTTATCTTAAATATAGTTTAAATTAATTCAACTATAACTGATGAATTGAAGACTTTCATTCTCGTAAATTTTGTGCTTTTTCTTCCTAAGCTTAAGATGCGTTGTTGCCTTGGAGACGGTGCGGCCTGTTTCGTTTACCATCCGCAAGAATCCGCAGGGTTAAGGAATTTGAAAAAAGTGATTGAAAGGGGATTTTATTTCTTGACAGGAGAAACAAATATGTATTTAACTTACTAAAATCATTGTCTATGTTGTCACTATAACGTTAAAGTTTTCGCCTGGATCAGCCTGGAATAATTCATTTTTTCGGGTTTGCCATGGCGCACGTTATAGACAAATTAGAAAAGAAGACAATCGCAACAAACGGAGGTAAGAGATGAAGGGCCAAACGAATGAACAACTTGGAAAGCTTCGTTCTCAGTACATTTCCAACGCCGTCGGCAGCGTATCGATGAATTTCATGGAGTCAGGGGAAGGAGCGGTCTTGCGCGATGTGGAGGGCCGGGAATACATTGACTTCGCTGGTGGAATCGGCGCAATGAGTGTAGGGCACAGCCATCCCAAGGTCGTGGCGGCGATCAAAGCGCAGGCGGAGAAATTGACCCACACCTGCTTGATGGTGAATCCGTATCAACCTGCCGTGGTGCTTGCGAGGAAGCTGTGTGGTATCGCTCCGGGCGATTGGCCCAAAAAGGCGGTACTCCTTAACAGCGGCTCTGAGGCAGTGGAAAACGCGGTCAAAGTGGCACGATATTACACCAAGCGGCCAGCAATCGTCGTATTCGAAAATGCGTACCACGGGCGGACGCTTCTCGCCATGACCATGACCAGCAAAATCAAACCGTACAAATTGGGATTCGGTCCTTTTGCGCCGGAAGTTTACCGAATGCCTTTCGGTGACGTTGTCGGGCCGGAAGGATTGCATGATTTCTTTGTCAAATATATCAACCAGGAGGCGGTGGCTGCGGTTGTAGTCGAGCCGGTTCAAGGTGAAGGTGGATTCATCGTTCCGCCGCCGAAATATTTTCAAGAGATGGTGAAGATATGTCATAATAACGGGATCCTCTTTGTGGTCGATGAAATCCAAAGCGGTATGGGCCGGACGGGGAAAATGTTTGCTATCGAGCATTGGGGTGTGGAGCCCGATATGATAGTCATGGGAAA
>JAGUZM010000535.1 GCA_020060805.1 Deltaproteobacteria bacterium
AACTCGAGGACCTGGTGGAAACGCTCCGGCTGGTCCTCGACAACGTCCACTCGGGTATCATCGTCTGCAACAAGGAGAGCAAGATTCTCTACATGAACCGGTTCTACGCGGACCTGCTGAAAGCCCACAGGGAGGAAGCTCTTGGGAAGCACATCAAGGAGTTCTTTCCTGAATCCCGACTTCCCGAAGTTCTCCAGTCCGGGGAGATGGAACTCGGGCAACGATGCAGCCTGAGAGCGGATGTCGCCCTCCTGGTGAACCGGATCCCGGTCAAGAGGGGAAGCGAAACGATCGGTGTGATCCTCCAGACCATATTCAAGGACTATGCTGAAATCAATGAGCTGATGGCAAGGCTCAACCTCCTGGAAAGAGAAGTCAAATATTACAAAAGAGGGCTCGACAGCATGCTCTCCGCCACCTACACCCTGGACTCCATCATCGGCCGGAGCCGGCGCCTTGTCGAAGCGAAGAGAATGGCTGAGAAGTATGCGAAGACGGATGCGGCGGTATTGATTGTCGGAGCTACCGGAACGGGGAAGGAGCTCTTTGCACAGGCTGTCCACATGGCCAGCGCCCGGAAAAACGGACCCTTTGTTTGCGTCAACTGCGCGGCCATTCCCAAAGACCTGCTGGAGTCCGAACTTTTCGGCTATGAAACCGGAGCCTTTACCGGCGCCCGGCAGAGAGGGAAACCCGGGAAGATTGAGCTCGCCCAGAGGGGGACGCTGTTCCTCGACGAGATCGGCGACCTGCCCCTGGGCGCCCAGTCCAAGATCCTGCGGGTTCTGGAAACCAAGAAAATCGAGAAATTGGGCAGTCTCCTGGGCGTGAAGGTGAATTTCAGGCTTGTGGCCGCGACGAACAGGGATCTGCGGAGCATGATCGATCGGGATGAATTCCGGGAGGACCTGTTTTATCGGCTCAACACGATGACCATCGAGATCCCCCCTCTCTCCGAGAGGTCGGACGACGTGATCGCCCTGGTGAATCGTTTTCTTTCTTCCATGGGGAGACCTTCCTGCGAGGTCACTGAGGCTGCACAAAGAAAGCTCAGGAGCTACTCGTGGCCCGGCAACGTGAGGGAGCTCAAGAACGTCGTCGAGAGAGCGGTCAGCCTGGCAGAGGACGATGTCATCGATGTCGATCAACTCCCGTACGAGGTGAGAAGCTTCGAGAGCCGATGCCGGAGCGACTCGGCATCGAGCCTCAAGCCTCTGGCGGACGAAGTGGCCTGCTACGAGAAGGAGGTCATCGTTGACGCTTTGAGGGTGTCGAAAGGCAACATGGCGAGAACGGCGAAGCTCCTGGGCGTGTCGAGATCAACCCTGTACGAGAAATGCCGGGCCTACGGCCTGTAGCCTGTCCATGTTGTCCGGGAAACCGAACATGTCCGGACATTCGTACACTTTGTCATCTTCCGGCCTTTTCTCAAAACCTCTTTCCCGCCCTGCCGTGTGAGGGCAAGGGACCAAATTCATTCATAAATGTAGATCTATGGGTTTCCGAGGCTGGGCCTGATCAGGGGCCTGCGCCGTCCGCGTCAAGTGGCACCGTTTTTGCTCAAGGAGATTTCACATCACAACGTCACCCCGGCCCATTGCCATGGGAGAGATCTTTCCTGATAGAGTGGGAGCGCAGGTTCATCGGAGAGTGACGCTGTTCTTGAGATTCGATCCATGAGGAGGAAGCTACCGTAATGGGTGCTGTACGCGTTCAGAGAAAAGACTTCATCATCCCGAGGTGCACCGATGCCTGCCCGGTCGGTGTCGACGTGCCGAGATACATCCGGGCCGTGAGAGACGGGAAATACGATCAGGCTGTCGCCATTCTGAGGGAAAAACTTCCTCTTCCCGTTGTCTGTGCCGATGCCTGCTTTGCCCCGTGCGAGGGGGTGTGCGCGTACAAGCAGTTCGGAGAGCCCATTGCCATCCGTGCGATCAAGCGGGCTGCTGTGGACAAGGGAAAGGACACGTGGAAAAAGAAAAAGAAACTGGCAAAAAAGACGGGCAAAACGGTCGCGGTCGTGGGCGCAGGACCGGCCGGGCTGACGGCTGCCTATTACCTCGTCACCAAAGGGCACCAGGTGACCCTGTTCGACGCTTTTCCAAAGCCGGGGGGCATGCTGCGCTACGGCATCCCGAATTACCGGCTGCCTGAGAAAAGGCTGGACAAGGATGTCAGCACCATTCTGGGGATGGGGGTCAAATTCAGGGGGAATGTTACGATCGGGAAAGACATGCCTCTGGAGCGGCTGAAGGAAGACTATGATGCGGTTTTCCTCGCCGGCGGTGCCAACGGGAGCGCAAGAATCCCCCTCCCCGGGGCCGACAAGAAAGGCGTGCTCTGGGGATGGGATTTTCTGAGGGATGTCAAGCTGGGAAAGGCTCCCAAGGTCAAGGGCGATGTGATCGTCGTGGGGGCCGGCAACGTGGCGATCGATGTCGCCCTCACGGCCCGGAGGCTGGGGGCGAAGAGGGTCGATATTTTCTGTCTAGAAAAAAGGGAGGAGATGCCAGCCCATGAGTGGGAAATCGCCCTGGCCGAAGAGGAAGGCGTGGTGATCCACAATTCGTGGGCTCCGAAAAAAGTGCTGGGGCAATCATCGGTGACGGGGCTCACCCTCATGAAGTGCACATCGGTTTTTGACAAGGAGGGGAGATTCAAGCCCGCCTACGATGAAAAGGTGACCGAGAAGGCGGAGGCCAAGACGATCATCCTGGCGGTCGGCCAGACCGCGGAGCTGGGGTACCTGGGGAAGGAAGGCGGGATCAGGGTGAACGGCGGGCGAATCGCGGTGGATGAGAAGACCCTGGCCACGGATGAAAGCAGTATCTTTGCGGGCGGGGATGTGGTCACAGGGCCGGCTTCCATCATCCAGGCCATGGCACAGGGCAGAAAAGCCGCGGCGGCCATCGATCAATATCTCGGGGGGAACGGCAACATCGATGAGGTCCTGGCGGCGCCTGAAAAATCGGTTCGCCTCCCCGAGTTGACTCTGAAAAGCGAGCCGAGAAGCGTGATGCCCCTTTTGAACCTGGGCGAGAGGAACACCGGGTTCAAGCAGGTGGAGACGGGATTTACGGAAGAGCAGATCGCGGCGGAGACCAACCGCTGTCTCAACTGCGATGCCAGGCGATTCGAGGTGGTCCTCAACACGGAACACTGCAAAGAGTGCGGCTACTGCGCCGAAGTCTGCGGGGTCAACACCTTCGGCGCTGCGGATTTCTTCAACGCCAAAGGCTACAAGCCCCAGGAGGTCAAGTCCTCCAAGTGGTGTGTGGGATGCTTCAAGTGCTACTTTGCGTGTCCCGATTTTGCGATCGATGTGAAGGAAGCTAACCGTTGAGATAGACGGGCAGGAGGATGTTTGGTGAAAAGATATTTGGAAACCGGGAATTTTGCGATCACCGAAGGGGCGATCCTGGCAGGGTGCAGGTTCTTTGCCGGGTACCCGATCACACCGGCCACGGAACTCGCGGAAGCGATGAGCCTCCGGCTGCCCCATGTGGGCGGGGTCTACCTTCAGGCCGAGGATGAATGCGCGGCCATGCACATGTGTATCGGCGCATCCCTGGGCGGGCTCAAGGCGATGACGGCCACCTCGGGGCCGGGGTACATTCTCTACGCAGACCCTTACGGGTGGGCTCTCGGGTGCGAAACCCCGCTGGTGGTGCTCAACTCCGGCCGCGTCGGGCCGGTGAGCGGGATCACGGGAGCGCCGGGTCAGGGAGAATTCTATCTCACCCGGTATCCCACGCAGGGAGGGAACTTCGAATCAATCGTCCTGGCGCCCAACTCCGCTCAGGAATGCATGGCCATGACCGTGGAGGCTTTCTACCTGGCGGAAAGATTCCGGATGCCGATCACCGTGCTGGCCGATCAGCTGATCACGGACGGGTTCGAAGATATCTCGGTCCCTGAGAACGACGGGGAGATGGAAGAGATGGGCTTCCGGGTGTGGCCGAGAAAAATTCACCAGGGCCCCGATTTCTATCCCCCCACAGACGACATCGACGTCCCCCCGGTCGTTCTCGGCCACAACACGGGCGCCCTCTGCTCGGACTGGACCCCGACGGAAGAGGGGTATGATATCGAGGAGGTGGAGGCCCATCACAAGCATGCCTTCCGTCTGATCTACAAAGTCCGGAACCACCGGGATCTCTTCGCTCATCACTTCGAAAGAAAATTCATGGGGGATGATCCGGACCTGATCGTCGTCTCCTTCGGGACGCCGTCCCGCGTGGTGAACACGGCGGTGGCCAAGGCGCGAAGCCGGGGGATGAAGGTCGGGTCGTTGAGGCTGATCAACCTGTGGCCCTTCCCGGACGAGCTTTTTGCCGCAAAGACCAAGTACCTCGTGGTGGAACTCAACTGGGACGGCCAGTTGGTTCGCGAAGTCCAGCGCGCTGTTCCGAAGGATGCAGAGGTTCACTTCCTCGGGATGTGCGGGGAATTGCCCACCCTGCCGGACCTGCTGGGCACGTTTGAAAAAGTTCTCAGGAACGAACCCCTCACACGAAGGGGTTGGGAATTGGAGGCATGGTAAATGGAATACAGATCATCTGAACTGAGGTCAAAATACCTTCGTTCCAGGAAGATACCGAGCACCGCGTGTTCGGGGTGCGGTCTCGGGATGAACCACAAGATCGTGGTGCAGGCGATCCAGGAACTGGGACTGGGGGTTGAAGATATCGTCTGGGGAACCTCCATCGGCTGCGCCGGCCGGCAGACCTTCGCCACCTGGAAAGGGGACAGTTTTGCCGGCACCCACGGGAGGGTCTACGCGATCGCCAGGGGGCTCAGGATCGCCCTTCCGCCGCAGAAGAAGATCATCCTCACCGTCGGTGACGGGGATGCCTTCGGGATCGGCCTCAATCACCTGATCCACGCGGCAAGATCCAACGCGTACATGACGGTGATCGTGAACGACAACCTGGGCTACCAATCGACGGGCGGCCAGTATGGATGGACGACCCCGCAGGGGAGCAAGACCGACAGCAGCCCTTACGGCATGTTCGAGCACAACCTCATGAGCGGGGGCCTGGACGTGATGCATATCCTGAAGGGGGCGGGCGCCACCTTTCTGGCCCGCCAGGTGCCCATGGACGGCCTGCGGGCCGTGGAAAGCGTGAAGAAAGGGATTCAGAACCGGGGGTTTTCCCTGATCCACATGCCTTATCCCTGTCCGACCAATTACGCGGCCCGGGAGCTGGGGTCCAGGAATCAGGTCAACATCTACCGGTGGATCAAATCCCACTCAGCCCCTCTGGGAGAGGAAAAAGAAGACACCATTTGGGCCACGGGCATATGGCATGACGCGAGCAATTCGAGGCCTGAGTTCTCTCAAATGGTCCGTGACACCACGGAGAAGATCAGGAGGACGGGAAGAATATGAAAGACCGAATCGAGATTGTGGCGAGCGGTTTCGGCGGCCAGGGCGTCGTCCGGCTCGGTCAGATCGTCGGAGAGGCGGCGGTCAAGCAGGGACTCCACGTGACGATGCTCAAGAGCCACGGCACCGAGATGCGAGGGGGCTATGTGAGAAGCCAGGTGGTCATCTCAAAGGACCTCATCGACAGCCCCATGTGCGAATCCCCGGATTACTTCGTCGCCCTGTCCGGAGCCGCCTACAAGCGCTTCAAGGACAGTGTGCCCGAGTATGGGACGATCCTTTACGACCCTGCGTTCGTGACGGAGATAGACGAAAACCTCGCCTGCAGCCAAAAAGCGTTCCCGGCCAAGGAAATCGCGACAGAGCGCTTCAACAATGCACTCTTTTCGAATACCCTCGTCATCGGCGTCATGGCGAGGCTCGTCGAGGGGCTGGAAAAGCAACTGGTCCTCGACAGCATCCTGGAAGTGATTCCTAAATACCAGGACAAGAACAAGGAGGCTTTTGAGATAGGCTACAATTACTTGAAGTAGGGTTTAGTGTCGAGTCTAAGAAGGTGGCTGAGGGATTCCGTGCCCCACCCGCCGGGAGGTGGTCTTCCAGGCCAACCCGAGGGGGTGGTCTCTTAAGAGCCGCAACCATCGCCCCAGCCCATCAACCGGCGCCGAAAAGTCATAGGGTTACGGCAGTAGCCCCAGAGAGGCAACTCTCCGACTGGCTTGGAGGGAATGCGCCTACCTCGGAAAAGATTTGACATTATGGGGGCTGTTGGCGGGCTGAGTCCATTTCCGGTTGCGGACTCGCCAGAGACCACCCCCCCGGGTCGGCCGAGACAGGGGTTTGCTTGCGGCTCTGAGAGACCAGCTCCCGGCGAGGTGGGGCTGCACAGGGGACTGATTCCATCAGTTACTAAGACGTGATACTGGGATTGCCGTTCCATTCCATTTTCACCCTCATCCATCAAAGGGATGGGGAACAAAAAGGAGGTCAGAGATGAGGAGAGTATTCGGAAAGCCTATGGTTCTTTTTGCCTTTGGCATGATTGCCGCAGGCCTGATCGCTGCGACCCATGTTGCGGCCCAACAGGCGGACAAGTACCCGACCCGGGCGATCGAATACATCGTTCCCTGGGGCCCGGGGGGAGGGGCGGACCAACTCGCCCGGAAGTCCGGTGTCCTTCTGGAGAAGATCCTCGACGTGCCGTTCCCGGTCATCAACGTGCCGGGAGCCACGGGAGGAACAGGGGTCACCAAGCTCCTCGCAGCCCCTGCGGACGGCCAATCCATCGCGATCTACATCGCCGATTCCCACGCCGTTTTGGCCACGGGCGAGGCGACGTGGAAGATGAGCGACATTGTTCCCGTCGCCCGGATGATCCTCGCCCCGTCTTTTCTGTTCGTGGCTGAGGGAGGCCGGTTCAAGTCTTGGGCCGACTTCGAGAAGGAAGCCAAGGCAAAGCCCGGAACCCTCAAGGTGGCAACCCTGGGGTTCGGCAGCGTCGACGACATCACCCTCACGTATCTGGAAAACAAGGGGATCAAGGTCATCCAGGTGCCTTACTCCAAACCGAGCGAGCGGTATGTCTCCGTCCTCGGCGGCCACGTGGACGCCCTGTACGAACAAGCGGGGGACGTGCGGCAGTACATCACGGGAAAACAGATCCGGCCGATCATCGTGTTCGGCAGCGAGAGGTTTGATGCGTTCAAGGATGTCCCCTGCTCAAAAGAGCTGGGATACGACATCGGGCTTCCCCAGTTCCGATCGATCGTGGTGAAGGGAGGAACAGACCCCGGCAAAGTGAAAGTCCTCTCCGTCGCTTTCGGAAAAGCGGCGGCGACCCCGGATTACAAAGCCTTCCTGGAGGAGCAATTCGCGACGGCGGACAGCTACATGGATGCCGAGAAGACGGCCAAGTTCGTTTCAGCGGAACTGGAGTCCATGAAAGCCACGTGGGCTGCAAAAGTGAAGAAGTGATGACCCTGCGCGGGAGGGCGGCGCTGTCGCCGGAATTGAGATCGCTTCGCTTGAGGAGCACTCCACTTCGTTCCGTTCGAGGATCGCTCGGCTTCCCGTCCTCCGTAATCCCGCCAGTGCGAAGCACTCCAGACACCTTCGCAGAGGCGGGCCGGAGGGTGGACGCCTCGCTTGAGGCAAAGGCTTTTGCCTCTTCCCCCAAGGCGCGTTGGCGCCGCCCGGTTTCGTTCTCAAACGAGACTCAGCGGCCCGTCAGGCGGTTGCAGTATCAAATTGAACTGGAAGGCGTGTCATTTCGAAGGAGCGAAGCGACTGAGAAATCTCTGGGCTGGTTCAAGAAACATTTCTCCCTTCGGTCGAAATGACAGAGAAATAAGTGCCCTTGCTTTTTCGGCTTGATACGAATACAGACGCTTTAAGTCTCCTGTCGTCGAGGTCTCCTCACCCCGCCCCGTACTTGATAAGGGGGTGAAGGGGAGCGCAGAAATGTTAAAATAATGAATGTGTCTGTGTTAGCAATTCTGTCTTCAGATCGATGCGGGGGACAGGCTCGGAGAGGAAGGGGGTGGAGGGGTTTCAATGGCCGTAGAAAAAATCAAGAAGATCGTTCCTTACATCATCATCCTCCTGGTCGCCGCGTATTTCTATCATCTCGCCGGCAAGTTCCGCTTCAGCGCGAAGCCGGGTCACCTGGGGCCTGACTTCTGGCCCAAGCTGCTCCTCGCCCTCACCATGGTCGCCTGCATCTACGAGATGATCAAGACCATCTTCTTCAAAAAAATCGTCAACAAAGAGAAGGTTTCGGCAGGGGAGGAACCGAAGAAGGAGGCTGCCCAGAAATCGTATCCCTGGCTTCTGGTGATCGGTACACTCCTGACCGTCGGCTACGCCTACTTCGTGACCACCCTGGGGTTCGTTCTCTCCACTTTTCTCTACTTTTTCCTGTTCATGATCGTAGGCCGATACCGCAAGATCTGGGCCATTGTCGCGAACAGCGTGGTCGGTACCCTGGTCCTGGTCGTCATCTTCATGAAGCTCGTCTATGTATCCCTGCCTCTGGGCAAAGAGCCTTTTTCGGCGGTGACTTTCTTCATCCTGGGCATCCTGGGGATCAAGTAGGCTCAACGCCTAAGGAAGGAGTTCCATGATTGATATTTTCTACAACCTCGCCCTCGGTTTCGTAGGCTGCTTCCAGCCGGTCAATCTGATCCTCCTTGTCGCGGGGACGATCATCGGACTGATCGTGGGGGTTCTTCCCGGCCTCACCCTCGTGATGGGGGTCGTCCTCGCCCTCCCTTTCACGTATCCCATGGATGTCACGCCCGCTATCGTGATGCTCACGGCGATGTACGTGACCGGAACCTACGGCGGGGCTTTTACATCCATCCTTTTCCGGATCCCGGGGGAGCCGATCCACGTTCCCCTCCTGTGGGACGGGTATGCGATGGCTCGGCAGGGGCAGCCTGCGAAAGCCCTGGGGTGGACTCTCTATGCGGCTCTCTTCGGAGGCCTCGTTTCTTCCGTGATCATGGTGACCCTGTCCCAGCCCGTGGCCAAGTTCGCCCTCACCTTTTCGACCCCCGAGTACTTCGCCATCGTGCTTTTCGGCCTCACGAGTGTCGTCTCCCTGGGGACAGGATCGATGACCAATGCCTTCATCAGTCTTTTCCTGGGCCTTCTGATTTCAACGGTGGGGGTTGATTCGACTTACGGCACACCCAGGTTCGCTTTCGGCCGGCCCATCCTGATGGACGGCATCGAGTTCCTGACCGTGATGGTGGGCGCTTACGGGGTTGGGGAGGTGCTGACCCGGCTGGGCCAGGGTTTCAGCACCGTGCCCGTGGCGAAGGTCTCTTCCATGAAGACGAGCCTGCCCGGGTGGAAAGAGATCCGAGGGCTCAAAGCCATGTTTCTCCGAAGCTCCATCCTGGGCCACATCATCGGCATCGTTCCGGGAGCGGGGGCGACCATCGCATCCTTCGTGACCTACGGCGTGGAGGGCCAGTACGGGAAGAGGAGGAAGGAGCTCGGCAAGGGCATCCCCGAAGGTGTCGTCGCCCCTCAGGCAGCGGCGACGGCGTCCGTGGGCGGGGCCATGATCCCTCTGCTCACCCTGGGTGTGCCGGGTAGCGGAGCGACCGCGGTGATCCTGGGGGCTTTCCTCCTTCACGGGATTCAGCCCGGTCCCCAGGTGTTCATCACCTCCTCGGAGATGGTCTACACGGTTTTCGCATCCCTTTTCCTGGGGATCTTGCTCATGTGCGTTGTAGGGTATTTCGCCATCCGGCCCCTGGTGAAGATCCTCGACTTTCCCGAAGCGGTCGTCTCCGTCTACATCATGCTCCTCTGTTTCGTGGGGGCCCTTTCGATCAGGAACAGCATCTCGGACCTCTGGTTGATGGTCGCCTTCGGGGTGGTGGGGTATTTCTTCGACAGGATCAAGTTCCCCATCGCGCCCCTCGTGTTGGGGACCATTCTGGGACCCCTCGCGGAAACGTCGTTCATGACGACGATGATCAGCTACCAGAATGACTGGACGATTTTTTTCCGAAGACCGATCAGCGGCATCGTGATCGCGCTCACGATCATTGCCCTGATCGTGCCGATGCTCAAGTCGTTCCAGAGCGTGGCGAGAAAAAGATAGAGATGCGGTGAGAGGCATAGCGGATATGCGCACGATCAGACATTACATCGACCTGAAGGCCGAAGAACAGCCCGATAAAGTCTACCTGTTCGCTCCCGAGCCCGGCCTGAGCCTGACCTATTCGCATCTCAAGGAGGATTCGATTCGGTTCGGCCGGCACCTGCTGAAAAAGGGGCTCAAGAAGGGCGACAAGATTTCCTACATGCTGAGCAACGGGTACCAGACGACCAAGATCTTCCTCGGGACCATGTACTCGGGGTTCGTGGTGGCGCCCCTCAACCTCCTCTCCCAGCCTTCCCAGCTGGAATACGTGCTGGACCACTCGGACGCAAGGCTCGTTTTTTTCACGGCAGACCAGAGGGAAAGGCTGGAGAGGGCCGTGAAAGCCCTCTCCAGCAAAATCGAGCTCATTCAGATCGACAACGACGCACCCCATGTCTTCCCAAAAGAGGATGAGGTGTCTGCTTTTCAGCTTCCCCCTGTCTCTGAGGAGGATGACGCGCTCTTGCTTTACACTTCCGGCACAACCGGTCTTCCGAAAGGAGCCGTCCTCTCTCACAAGAACATGGTTTCCGGCGGCCTCTATACCGCCATGGCCCATCAGCTCAGCAGGGAAGACAGGGCGTTATGTTCTCTGCCCCTGTATCACATCAACGGCGAGGTGGTCACCGCGGTCGCGCCGCTCGTGAGCGGCGGGAGCGTGGTGATGCCCCACCGTTTCAGCACCTCCAACTTCTGGGAACTGATCTCCGAGTATGGGTGCACCTGGTTCAGCGTCGTCCCCACGATCATATCCTACCTGGTGAACTCGACGGAGATCGAGGGCAAGGATTTTCGTCTTGAACAGCTGCGCTTCGGTCGTTCCGCTTCCTCAGCCCTGCCGCCAGCGGTTCAAAAGGCCTTTGAGGAGAAATTCAAGGTCGGTATCGTGGAAACCATGGGGTTGACGGAGACCGCGGCACCCGTCTTCTCCAACCCCCTCGATCCTTCAGGGAGGAAGTGCGGTTCCCCGGGACAGGCGGTCGGCAACGAAGCGAAAATCGTCGACCTCGCGGGGAAGGACGTGCCCCGGGGGACTCAAGGAGAAATCATGATCCGGGGTGACAATGTCATGAAAGGCTACTATAAAGCTCCGGACCTGACGGCAAAAGCCATTGAACCGGACGGGTGGTTTCACACGGGCGATCTCGGGTTCATGGACGAGGACGGGTTCGTCTTTGTGACAGGAAGGCTCAAGGAGCTCATCATCAAAGGGGGAGAGAACATCGCTCCGAGGGAAATCGACGAGGTCTGCTACAAGCACCCTGCGGTGCTCCAGGCCGCGGCCGTGGGTATTCCCGACGAAAACTACGGCGAGGAGATCATGCTCTGCTGCACCCTGAAGCCGGGCCACGCCCTGACGGAGGATGAACTCCGTCTATACTGTGAAGTGCATCTGGGCAAGTTCAAGACACCCAAGGTGATCAAGTTCATGGAAGACCTTCCGAAAGGACCTTCAGGAAAGATCCAGCGGCTCAAGCTGCGGGATCAGGCCAAGTAGCCCCGAGACCTTCAATCTTTCGATCATCCGAGAACAATGCTTCCCTTCACCGTGTCTCTAGCCGAATGAAAGGGTGATTTTCTCCACCTTGGCCAGGTCCCTCTCGTAGAAAAAGGATCCGATGAAGAAGAGGAGGCCGGCCACGAGAGCCGAGAGGGGCATGAGGGTCAGGGCCGCGACGAGGCCGTAGCGATCGGAGAGGATTCCCACCAGAAGCGGGCCCAGGGCACTCCCCAGAAGATGCATGATGATGACGCACAGGCTGTAGGCTGTCGCCCTCAGCCCCGGGTGGACCACGTCCTGGGTGACCGCGATCGCGGAGGAGGCAAAAGCGATGGCGCACACGCCGCCGAACAGGAAGAGGGCGTACTGCGCTTGCCCCTGGACGAGATGGAAGGCACTCATGAAGATCAGGGCGGTGAGGGTCGAGGAAAGGGCGGGGAAGAGGAGTCTCGCGTTGATCCTTTTCTTGAGCCACTTGTCGGCCAGGTAGCCACCCAGGGGAGAACCGAAGATGGCCATGAGCATCACCAGGCTGCTCTTGAGAGACGCGCTGTCCATGGGCATTCCCTGGATCCGGTGAAAATAGGTGGGGAGCCAGCTCATCAGGGCTGTGGTCAGGAAAGTGTTTCCCGAAAAGGCGAAAAAGGTGAGGTACAGGGAGGGCGTGCCCGTGAACTCCCGGACGATGTCCATCCCGGCCATTCTGCGTTTTCCCTTGAGGCCGGCATTTTCGTGACGGGATTTGACGAGGTCGACGGTCCGGTAATCCTTGACGGTAAAGAAAAGGAGGGCGATCAGGAGGCCGGGCAGGGCGACGATGCCGAAGGCGTGGCGCCACCCGTAGTGGGTGGCGATCAGGCCGCCCAGGGCCACCCCGAGAGCGCTTCCCAGGGGGATGGAAGAATTCCAGATCCCCACGATCGTGGATCGCTTCTTCTCCGGGAAGAGGGCCGAAATCATCGCCGTCCCGCCCGGCGCGTAGCCCGCCTCTCCGAGCCCGATGGCGGTCCGGGCGATAAAAAGGTGGGTGAAGTTCTTGGTGAAAGCGCAGGCTGCGGTGGCCAGGCTCCACAGGACGGCCATCATGGCGATGCTCTTTTTCCTGCTCCAGCGATCGATAACGATGGAGACAGGAAAAGAGAAAACGAGAATCGCCCAGGAGACGGCTGAAACGAGCAGCCCGCATTGGGTATCGGTGAGGCCCCAGTCCGCTTTCAAGAAAGGGAACAGGGAGACGACCACGAGCCTGTCGATGTAGTCAAACATGTAGAGGAGAAAGAGAAGGGCGAAAACATAGTAGGAATGTTTTTTGGAAAGCAGGTAATCGTCCGAGCCGCGTTGGTTCATGCTCTCTCCTCCTGGGCCGCAACACTCCCTCAAGCTTTGTACGCCCCCAGGTTGGCCAGGGCGATGCTCCCGGGGCTGATGACCGTGGGGTCGGTCATCACGTTGATGCACGAGGTCTTGCCGGAAGCAAAGGCCTCTTCCAGGGCGGGCCGGATCTCCTCGGGCTTTTCCGCATAAAGCCCCAGGCCGCCCAGGGCCTCCACCATCTTGTGGTAATCCACCTTGCCGATGTGGGTGCCGGCGGGTATGGCCCTGCCCAGTTTCAATTCCTGGCTGTGCCGGATCATGCCCCAGCCGAGGTCGTTGTTGATCACCGCGACGATGGCTAGCTTTTTCCGGACGGCGGTCTCGAACTCCATGAAGTTGAAACCCACAGACCCGTCTCCTGTGAGGAGGCATACCCGTTTTCCGGGATAGAGAAGCTTGGCCGCATTGGCGAAAGGAAGCCCAACGGCGAGGCAGCCGAAAATCCCGTAATCCAGGTAATGGCCGGGCCGGCGGACCGTGCGGGTCATCCCCATCCAGGTGGTGGTATCCCCGCCGTCCGCCACAACGATGTCGTCCTCCCGGTTCATGAAGGCATCGACTTCCCGGGCTAGGCGCAGGGGATGGATCGGCACACTGCCGCTCTCCCAGTTGGGCTGAGTCATCGCCCTGCTGTTGGTTGCCGATTCCTTCAGGGAGGCGACCCACGGAGCGAATTGCTTTTTGAAGCTCGGTCCGAGACCCTGCTGATCGATCCGGCTGTTGCAGGCGTTGAGGAAGCTGCGGATGTCGCTCAGGACCGCCAGGTCGACGGAACGGTTGCGCCCCATCTCTTCCGCCTGAATGTCAACCTGGACGATCTTGGCCTTTGGGTTAAAGATGTCGCCGAAGATGTAGAAGAGGCTGATGCGGTTGCCCAGCAGGATGACGAGGTCGGTGTTCATGTAGGCGAAAAACCCGGCTCCCGGCCGGATGGCCAGGGAAGACTCAAAACAGAGGGGGTGGGTGTCGGGGATGGTGCCCCGGCCCAGGGCGGACGTGAAAACAGGCAAGCCCGTCTTCTCTGCGAATTCGATCAATTCCCTCTCGACGCCGGCGTACCATGCCCCGCTCCCTGCGATCACCACGGGCTTCTCAGCCTGGCTGATCATCTCCACCACCGAGGCTGCCTGAGCGGGGTCGAAGGGGTGGGAAACCACCCCTGTTTTTTTCTTTTTGACGTGACCGGCTTCGACGCTCCCGTTGAGGACATCCACGGGGAGTTCGAGGTAGACCGGCCCGGGCCGGCCGCTCAGTGCTGTGCGGAAGGCGAGATCCATGAACTCCGGGATCCTCTCCGTCTTCTGGCAGACCAGGGCTCTCTTCACCATGGGCTCGATCACCGGGAGCTGTCGCATGTCCTGCAAGTCAAGCCTTGCGGCGCAGTCGATGCCGACGCAGCCGGAGATCAAAACAAGGGGTGAATTGGCAAGATACGCGCTCGCCACAGCGGTGAGAGAATTGGTGAAACCCGGGCCCGCCGTCACCATGGCGATTCCCGGTGTCCGGGTCAACCTTCCCCAGGCCTCGGCCATAAACACAGCCGCCTGTTCGTGGCGGGTGTCGAAGAGGCCGACCGATGAATTTTCCAGGTGCTGATAAATCGGGGTGATATGCCCGCCGCTGAGGGTGAAGACGTATGGGACGTCCCTTTCGATAAGGGCCTCGGCAACCAATTGCCCTCCTGTGATGCTCGTCATACGGCACTCCTTCCCCTAACGTTTTTCAATGGTGTCTCCGGGCCATTGCATTCGCACAAGATATTTGAGAGACGCAGTGCGAGAACCCATGACCTTACAATTCCATCAACTGGCCGCCCGTGATGTTGATCGCCTGGCCCGTCATGTAGGAGGACTGGTTTGAGGCGAGGAAGGCCACGAGGCCGGCCACCTCATCCGTGGAGCCGATGCGGCGCATGGGGATGGTCTGGCACATGGCCTGCTCCCGTTCTTCGACGGTGGAGTTGTAGAACCGGGCCTCGAGGCTGAACCGCCATTTCTCCAGGTCGGTCATGATCTGGCCCGGACAGATGGCATTGACCCGGAGCTCCATGGGCGCGAGCTCCATGGCCATCACCTTGGTGAGCATGATCAATCCGGCCTTGGCCACGGCGTAGGCGCCGTTGAACATGGGGGGCACTTTCCCGGCCCGGGAGGCGGTGTTGATGATGCTTCCCCCGGTTCCCATCATCAGGGGAAGAACGGCGCGGGTGACTCGAAAGGCGCTGTGCAGGTTCACGTCGATCGTCTTCAGCCAGTCCGCTTCGTTGTACGTGTGGAACAGGTTCGGGACGCCGAAGGAGGCGCCGGCGTTGTTGCAGAGGACGTCGATCCGGGGAAACTTTTCCTTGATTCGATCCACCATCCGCTGGATGGAGGAATTATCCGTCACATCCACCTCTGCGGCGATCGCCTCCACCGCGAAATCATCCCGCACCTTCTCGGCCAGAGCCTCCATCTCCTCGATTTTCCCGGTCGGAACCGGCCCCTCCCCATGTCCTTCCCTCCCGAGGTCGGCGACGATCACCCTCATGCCCGAAGCGGCCAGCTTCCGGCAAATCGCGTAACCGATGCCGGTTTCCTTCCCTGCGCCCGTCACCAGAGCCGTTTTTCCTTTGAGATCGGCGAACATTTCCTTCCTCCCCCCGTTCCGGGAAAAGCTCATTTTTCTAGGACCTTAAAGCAAAAAGGCGTTCCGGTGTCAACTGAAAAGACCCCCATGTGTTTTGGAGCAGTCTAGGTATCGCTTCTCACAATTACGGCGACAAACCTTGGTTTACCCGCCTTCGGCGGCGCCAGAGGAAACCGCGTTTCACCACAGAGCCACAGAGGGCACAGAGAAAAGTATTTGTTTGTCGGGAGATACCGACAAACAAAAATATTCTGCCCTCAAAGAATCTTATGAGGATTATTTTCGTCTATCGGTACTTGTCTCGCCATAGCCTC
>JAGUZM010000605.1 GCA_020060805.1 Deltaproteobacteria bacterium
AAAGGCATGATCATCGCGGGAATAACGCCTTCGAACTTCTTCACCTCTGTTCTCCTGTGTTGTCCCCCCACCCTCATGGATGGGGGGTAATCTGAGCGCTACTGTTTCTTGGCCTTCAAATAAGCCTGAACGTGTGAACCGTCTACGATCTTGCTCGCGTCAATGCCGTTCTTGATGATGCCCTGGGCCAGGAGGAAATCTCCCACCTCTTGGATCATCTTCTGGGCTCCGCCGTTGGGCAAGAGGGAGAGTTCGAACTTGGGGTCAGCGAGCTGCTCCGGAGCCATGACCGGGTTGATTTCCACGATCCGCTTGGCTATGGCCTCGGTCACGCCCAAGTTCTCGGCCGTTGCCTTGATGGCGATGGCAGGGTTTTTCCGGAATTCCTCCAGGGCCATGTCCACGGCCTTTAGGATCATCTGCACGGCTTTGGGATTTTTCTCCGCCCATGCTGCCCTGACAACCCAGTTGTCCGAGGTGTTCAACCCCACCTGGTTGCTGCGCACGAGCACCTTGCCGCCCGCCTCCTGCATCCTGGAGACCCAGGGCTCCCAGGTGTAGGCGGCATCCACATCTTTGTTGGCAAAGGCCGGGGCCATGGCCGGGACGTCGGTATGGATCATCGTGACGTCGTTCGGTGTGAGCCCCACACTCTGAAGGGCCTTGGTGAGCCCCAAGTGGGCGCTGCTCCCCCGGACATAGGCGATCTTCTTGCCCTTGAGGTCCTGGAGTTTGTTGATGCCGCTCTCAGGCCTCACCACCAGACCGTCGGCATAGCAGCTGGCGATCTGGATGTAGAAGTTCTTGTAGTCGAGCCCCTGGGATGACCCCACGACCATCCCCGCTGTTCCGAAAAGCCCCACATCCACGCTTTCGCTCTGAAATGCGGCGAACTGGGGTGGGCCTGCTGTGAACCGGGTGTAAGTCGGCGCCAAACCAGCCTTTTCGAAAAGCTGGAGATCCCGGGCGGTGTAGAAAAGCACCGAATTGTAGGGCTGCCAGGCGATACGCACCGGAACCTGCTGCTGGGCGCAGACCTGACTGATCACCCCGATGACAAACAAGAAGATCATGGCCGTGATAACGAAACTCTTTTTCATGGTGCACCTCCTTTGCGGATTTCTATTGGGTTAATCATCATGAGCGGGCCTTGCTTCCTCGGCCCGCAGGGCCCGGAGTAGGTTGTATTTGAGTTGCGCAAATTCGGTTGAGCCGATAAGGTCGAACTCCCGGGGAAACGGAAAGGGGACCTCCATGGTCTCCCGAATTCCGCCGCGACGGCCCATCACGTAGATGCGATGACACAGAAACAAGGCCTCTTCGGCGTCATGGGTCACCAGCAGGATGGTGGGATGGTAGAGTCCCCACACGTTCAGGAGCAGTTCCTGCATTTGGCTGCGGGTCTGGGAGTCGAGGGCGCCGAAGGGCTCATCCATTAACAGAACTTCCGGCCGGTTGAGGAGTGCCCGGGCGAGCTGCACCCGTTGTTTCATCCCGCCGGAAAGGTGGTAGGGATAATCGTGCTCCCGACCCTTGAGGCCGACCGACTCCAGGAGTTCCCGGGCGCGGGGTTCATACTCCCTCGGGTCTTCTCCGCGCTCCCTGGGGCCGAAGACTATATTGGCCCATACCGTGAGCCATGCAAAAAGGGCAGGAAATTGGAAGACGACCATGCGATCCGGGCCGGGACGTTGCACCCTGCGGCCTGCCACGATGATCTCTCCTTCGGTTTGGCGGTCAAACCCTGCGATCAGGTTGAGAAGGGTCGTCTTGCCGCACCCGCTGGGACCCAGAAGGCCGACGATTTCCTGCTCGTACACTTCGCCGTTTACCCCATTCAGGGCCAGGACGGGTTTAGAACGTTTCGAGGTAGGCAGAAATACTTTGCTGACGCCCTGAAGGGAGATTTTGACTCTATCATTGCCACGATGGTTTTCGTTCAAAGCTCAGGACCCCACAGGCAGAGGCCTCCCCGGCCGTTCGAGACAGAGAGAGGATGACATAAGGACCCTTTGCGATCCGATCGATGTATCATCTTCCCATCCAGTGAAGCAGCTTTCGGTCCACCGCCAGAGTGATCGCTTCCAGGATCACCCCGATCAACCCGATGACGAAAATCCCGATATACACATCGGGAACTCGGAAGAATGTGGTCGCATCCATCACCATGAAGCCCAGTCCCGCTTGGGCTGCGATCAGCTCCGCTGCCACCACGATGGCCCAGCTGATGGCTGTGGCGGTTTTGATCCCGGTCATGATGTGGGGCAGGGCAGCCCAGAACACGACCTTGGCGAAGAGCTTGCCCCGGCCGAGCCCCATGTTCAGGCCGGCGCGGATCAGGTCCTGGGGTACGGTCCGGACCCCGGCGGAACTGTTGAGAACCACATAGTAAAGGGCTGCGAGAAAAATCAGGGCCACCTTGGAAAACTCTCCGATCCCGAAATAGAGGATCATCAAGGGAATGAAAGCGATGGGCGGGATAGGACGTAGGAAAGAAAAGATAGGGCCAAGAACGGCGTTGGCCACACGGCTGGATCCCATGAGTAGGCCCAGGGGAACCCCCAGCAAGATGCCCAGACCCAAGCCGGTAAAGGTGCGGAACAAGGATGCCAGGATGTGCTCTGTGAAAGACTTGCCCGCGTACCCTTTGGTCAGAAGGACCTGAAACTCGGACCAGAGGCTGGCAGGCGACGGAAGGACGAAAGACGAGACCCAGCCTCTGTCAGTCACCAGATACCATAAAAAGAGGATTACCGCCAGGGTCACCCAGCTCAGGAGCGAGTAAGGGACTCTGCCGGAAAAGCCTTTCAGGAAATGACCCCTGCGTTTCATCTCTCCCCAAATCCGAGGGTTCCCCATAACACCCGCCGGGGGCTGGAGGAAAAACCTCATCGCTTCGGGTGAATCGGGGTTGTTATCTTATTCAGGCATCGTGATGCGAGCAGCCTGGTATTACCAGCATTTCAGGACTTTCTCACACAATCTCCACCTTGTGTCAAGCTTTTATTCTGTATTTATCGGGTTCAGGCGAGCAAGGGAATTCTGTTGCACTCGTTTCGAAGATCTGCTATGCAAGTCGTAGTAATACCAGAATAAAGGAATTCCTTAATCGCAGGAGAGGTAACGCAGCGGATGACCGATCAGCAGCATCAGCGCAACCTTAAGGCCGCAGCCATTGAGAGGATCAAACAGTACCTGTTGGTTCACCGTCTCAGGCCTGGAGATCGCCTGCCCCCTGAGAGGAAGCTGGCCGAGGAATTCGGGGTCAGCAGAACGGTCATCCGGGATGCCGTGAAGACCCTTGACGGACTCGGTCTGGACGTAAGGCACAGGGTTGGAACGTTTGTCGCGGATGTGGGGTTGGACACGGTGGCGAGGCAGCTCTCAAGCTACCTGGCGGTCAACCAGCATACGGCCAGAAGCCTTCTGGAGGTCCGTTTGGTGCTTGAAACAGCGACTGCCCGATGGGCTGCGACGCGGTGCAACGGGGATAAGGGGCAAAGGTTGTCCGAAATGCTCAAAGAACTGAAGGCCTGTGCGGAAAGCGAGGCCAGAAACACCCTTTACCCCAAGTATGACAGGCGGTTCCACATCCTCATCGCCGAACTCTCCGGAAACCAGGTGGCTCTCGATCTCATGAGAATGCTTCTCAAATACCTGGCTGTTTTCGCCCCCTTCACCCACCACCTTCCCTACCGAATCAACAAATCCTTGAGTGAGCATGAAGTGCTCGCCAAGGCCATCCAAAACAATAACCCCTCTCTGGCAGCAGCTGCCATGGAAGACCACCTCAGGGCAACGTTTGAACAGATCATCGATTCCTGGGACATTGTGGAAAGAATCGCGGAGGAGGAGATATAGCCTGCTCTGCCATGGTATCGGCCCCATCTGAAGGCTCGCCAAAGGCCGCACAATCAAGGCTCTTCATGACGGGCTTCGCTTAGCCGGACTACACCGTCCGGGACTTAGACCGAGAATTTAGCGAATATTCAAAGGGCCAGCATTGAGCCCAGTGCTTTCAGCGGAATATTCAGGAGAAACCGCAGCAAGAAATCAAGAAATGTGTTGAAGTCGACAGGGTGAGTGGAACCACTGCCTCGTCGTTGATCGCCAAAGATAACCTTTTGCGGGGTGATCTCCAAACCGCGACCATCTTCAAAGCCTCAATTCAATTCCCCAAAGAAACAGGCATTTTCCTCTTGACAAGGAATTTCCCTAATGTTATTAAGTTTTCTAAAGATCTAGAATAGGCCTTGCATAAAAAAATATATATTACAATAACATAATAACCTAATGAGCATAGGAATACATCCAATAAGCAGGGCTTTGGCAGGAAAAACCTTTGTGTTAGAAAGCCCATAGACGTCTTCGAAGGTGATGTAACTTTGCGGACTCGCGAAACAAAAATAATATTAAGAAATCATAATTACATAATATTAGATAGTTACAAGATGTTTTTGTCGTTGTGTTCATGATTAGCTAATAGAGTTTAGTCAGGCGAAATGGGAAACAAAGGAACCAAGGAAAATACCAGGGGCCGGATCATTGAATCTGCAAAAAAACTCTTCGCCGAGCAGGGCTATCAGAAAACCACCATCGTAGACATCTCCAGGCAGGCAGGCCTCTCAGAGGCTGCTCTTTACGAGTATTTCCAGGGCAAAGAAGATCTCCTTCTCACCATCCCTGACCTGTGGGTTTCAGAATTGCTCGCCGGCATACAGGAACAGCTCTTCGGCATCAAAGGGACTGTCAACAAGCTCAGGAAATACCTCTGGTGGAACCTGCGCCGTATTGAGCAGGCCCCTCTGGATGCGAAGATCGTCTATCTCTTCCTCAAGACGAATGCCAACTTCATGAACACTCCAGTATACGCCAACGTGAGGAAACTCTACTCTTACCTCCTGGAGATTTTTGAGGAAGGGAAAAGAACTGGAGAAATGAAGCCGGATCTCAATCCTCACTCGGCAAGAAACATCTTCGTGGGAACGATGGATCACATTGTTACACGCTGGCTTTTGAAAGACATGTCTTATTCCCTCTTCGACAACCTGGACGATATCTTCGACCTGATGGTTTCAGGCTTTATGCAGAACCATTCCAAAGTTTTATCTCCCCTTCCGGGGAAGGAGGCTGAGACGACGGCCAGGGTCGCGGAAAGAACGGAGGAAGCTGCGGGGCAGGAGAGGCTCGCTGGTCCTCAGGATTAGCCGAGGCTGTGAAGATATAGAGTAGAGCGAGGGATATTCCCAGAACCGATCACACAGTGAACCTTAGAAGGAGGTCAGGAGATGGCGAAACTGCTTTTTGAATGGGACTATTCAAAGTACCCGGGGGCAAAGAAGTACCCCCACCTATTCAAACCGATCCAAATCGGCAACCTCATGGTCCCCAACCGGATCGTATACGCTGCCACGGAGGATAACCTCAACAGCCATGACGGATTTGTCACGGATGCGGACGTCGCGTACATCCGTAACAGGGCGCGCGGGGTTGTGGGAGGCATGATGTTCATGCAGGGCGTGTACATGGATGAGGCGCGCAAGGGCCAGGGGTATGTGGGCCAGGCTGCTTGCTGGGATGACAAGTTCATCCCCGGCCTCAAGCGGCTGGCGGAGGCGATTCACGAAGAGAGAGCGATCGCAGGATTCCAGCTCATGGACTGCGGCCGCGTGGGCGCGGTGGACGTTCCCTTCGGACATGGCCCGTCCGACGTGCCCCAGCGACTCAGGATCTTCAGGACCATGCACAAAATGAGCAAGGCCGAGATCGAGGAGATGATCCAGCAGCACCTCGATGCGGCAAGACGGGGGCTGGAGGCTGGCTTTGATGTGATCGAAATTTCGGGGATCGTGGGTTACCTGATTTCCAATTTCATCTCCAGCTACACCAACCGGAGGACCGACGAGTACGGCGGAGACATTCACGGCAGGATGCGGGCGGTGGTGGAAATCATCGAAGGGCTCAAAAAACTCTGCCCTCCGGAAGTTCCCGTTGGAATCCGCCTGTGCGCTGAGGAGCTTCTGGACGATGTGCGAGGCAACACGGCCGAGGAGTCGATGGAGTCTTACAGGATCGCCGAGAAGGCGGGCGTCGATTACATGAGCGTCACAGCGGGGTGGCAGGAGTCCATCGTGCCGGTGATCAGCCGTGACGTCCCTCAAGGAAGCTGGCTCCATCTGGCGAAAAGAGCGAAGGAGAATCTGAAAATCCCCGTGATGATGGCCTACAGGCTGTTTGACCCCAAGTACCCCCATGCCGCCATTGAAAAGGGTGAGCTGGATTTGTGGAAAATGTGTCGGCCCATGATCGCTGACCCGGACCTGCCGAAGAAAATTCTGGAGGGAAGAGAGGAAGACATCCGATGGTGTGTGGCGTGCAACCTCTGCCTGGCAAGGCTTTTCCGGGATGCCCCCATGACCTGCTACATCAATCCCCTTTGCGCCCATGAGCATGATCCCAGGTTTGTCAGCCCGCCGGAGGCTGATCCCAAGAAGAACGTCATGATTGTCGGTGCAGGACCCGCAGGACTGGAATGCGCCTACATGGCTGCCAGGAGGGGCCATGAAGTCCATGTCTAC
>JAGUZM010000376.1 GCA_020060805.1 Deltaproteobacteria bacterium
AATACCGGCGGTTGGCAGGCTTCGAGGGCTTGAGTCAGACCGAGCAGGACAGGATCTTCAACGAGCTGGTGGTTTCCTACGTTGTGATGATCATGCTTCTGCTGGAGGCGCCCGATCTCCGGGTCCCTGCCGATTTCAAGGCGTATCTCGCGGGTCTCAAGAGAAAAATCCCCAAAGCCCACGTGGACCACCTCAGGAGCCTGGGCGTCCAGAACATACATCTCCAGGACTGGGAAAAGCTCATTGATATGCGCTACGATGAATACGCCCGGGACAGGCACGACGTGCGGGCGGCGGCGATGCAGATCGAATCGTCGGAGAAAACCCTGGACATGGATAGCCTCTCGAGAATTCAAATGCTCGTCCCGGTCCATGCCGTCGCCATCGGCTGCCATCACCATGTTTGCCGGGGAGAAACAGAGGGCCGCGACGACCTGTTCAAGCTGACCCTGAAATCGCTGTCCAAATTCTATGTGGATATCAGGGTCCGGATGGAGGGCGGCAACATCACGCCTCTCAAGAGAGCCCGGGTGGCCTTGAAACGCTTGGTTCGCCGCAAGCACAAGAAGAAGAAATGAATGTAACGATTTCGCCGCTCACCATCGACTTGCATGACGCCGTCATCGGCCTTTGGCAACAGTGCGAAGGGGTGGGCCTGAGCGAGGCTGATTCACTGGAAGGCATAGAGTCCTACCTTGAACGGAACCCTGGAATGAGCTTTGTCGCCACCATTGACGGCGCGGTCGTCGGCGCCCTGCTCGCCGGGCATGACGGCAGGCGCGGGTACATTCATCACCTCGGGGTTCATCCGGATCATCGCAGGAAGGGGCTGGGTCGCCTGCTCGTGGAGAGGTGTTTGGCCGTCCTTGGTGCGGCAGGCATCCGGAAATGCCACCTCTTCATCTTCAACGACAACGAAGGGGGCATCGCGTTCTGGAAGTCCTTAGGGTGGACACATCGTTCCGACATCCGCGTCGCGTCGAGGATGATCGAATCAGGAGCGAAAGGCGGTCCCTGAAAGTCAGGCCCTCAGCAATCGCCTTCAGGCACAGCCGCAGAGGAAACTCGTGACCCTAGAGATCATGATCGTGGTCATGCTCGGAGCTCTCCTGCATGCCAGCTGGAACGCTCAGATCCGTGGGTCGTCGGACAGGTTCCTGAATACCGCCCTGGTGGTCGGCGCCGCGGGTATGATCACCGCCTGCTGGCTCCCGTTTGCGCCCCTTCCGGCTGTCCCGAGTTGGCCATATCTGGCAGCTTCGGTCGTGATTCACGTTGCCTACTTCTCATTCGTCGCACTTTCCTATGACGAAGGGGAGCTCAGTTTCGCGTACCCCATCATGCGCGGGTCTGCGCCAGCCTTTTCCGCTGTTGCTGCGGTACTTTTGTTAAAGGAGTCCCCTTCTCTCGGCGGCTGGCTCGGCGTCTTGTTGATCTGCTCCGGGGTCGTCCTCCTTGCGGGTGATTCCTGGCGTTCAAAGTCATTCCGTCCTGGCTCCGCCGCGTTTCCTCTTGCCAACGCCGGTGTCATTGCCCTTTACACGCTCGTTGACGGCGTTGGCGTCCGGCTGTCCGGGCACCCCTTCAGTTACACGGGCTGGTTGTTTTTGCTCACCGCCGTTTTGTTTTTCCCTCTTTCTCTCAGCCTGAAAGGGTTGAGGGTAACCGGGTATTTTCGGCTCTGCTGGTTCCGCGGGCTGGCGGGCGGAACCTGCACCCTCGGGTCATACGGCCTTGCCCTCTGGGCTATGACCCATGCGCCCATCGGTCTGGTCGCCGCACTTCGTGAAACCTCCGTCGTGTTCGGCGTGATCATCGCTGCAACTTTTCTCCGGGAGCACCTTACACCCCTGCGGTGCGCTTCGACCTTGATGGTCACAGCCGGCGCCGTCGCGATGAGACTGTCCTGAGCGCCCGGCGCTCGATTCGCGCTTTTCGAGAGAAGGAGAGGATGAAAAAGACCTGGTTGAGCTGGAGTAGCGGTGAGGTGCTGGGAATCCCCACCGGAGTTCTGGCTGATCAAATGCTGTCTTCGGGGCTCGAAGCCTATGCCAGCAGCGTTGACCTCAGCAAGCTGCCATCCCATTTTGCATGACGGAAATGGTCAAAGGATTTGATAGCCCAATTCCCCCGGGATTGCGATCCCTGCGGGGAGAACGGGGAAATTCACACGGTCGGCGGCGGCCCCATGTTTTGAAAAGCGATCCCCGTCACCGTTTACGAGATCGTTGAACGAGACGGGTTCGCTTGCGCCGACATCGTTCCTTTGAGCAGAAAAAGAAACAGGGTGCGGACTTGATCTGGCCCCTGGACGCTCCGGGCTCTGTCGTAGTGAGGGCTCCCTCTTGATCTCGCCTCAGGGCGTCCACTGGACCGTTCCTTCCACTGTCAGCACTAAGGAAATGCTCTCCATTCGATCGACCACGGACTTCCGGGCGCCTTGTCCTGTGTCGTAAAGCTCACGGCCTAGGTGGAGCGACCATTCCCCCGGAGGACTGGTGTTGGACGCCAATGCCCTGCTGAAAAACGAGAGACAAGAACCGGGGATCACCTCTGAGGGCACCGTCCCGGACTCACCCGGCTTCAGCCACCCGACCTCGACATGATCTCCCCCCGAACCTTGCTTCTGAAGGACTTCAAAGCAGTACTCCTTGTTCGCCTCCAGGGTGACGGGCTGCGACTTCTGCGAAGGCGTCTTGTCCCACTGCCGCAGCAGGGCCCGGCCTGAGAGGTAAGCGATTCGTCTCAGGTTGGCCGGATCCTGATCCGTGGAAAGGTGCAGTTCACCGCTGTCATCGGAAGCGATCCAGAAAGTGTACGCCCCCGTCGCTGCCGGCCGCAGATAGCCTCTGATACGGCTGCCGTAGTCCGTCCCTTGGTCCGGGCTTCCTTCCAGCCGATTCAGCACCTCGAAATCGGCGGACGGCGTCGTCAGAGGAATGGAGGAGACTTCCACACCCGGCACATTACGCCAAAATTCTCGAACAACAGCCCCGGCCGTGGGAGTCGAAAAAACCGCGTAGCGGTCTTTGAACTGGAGAGGGGCAAGCCCGAGAGGCTCCCCGTCTTTTGAAAGGGCTATCCCGCCCGAGAGAGCCTGGCGCAGAAGAGCAGTCTCGCTCGGGTCGCCTCCCTTCAGATCACCCACCACCATCATGGTGACGTGCAAAACCCGAAGCTCAGAGAGATTGGGCGGAAAAAGCGACGCAGGCAGGTTGAGAGTCACCTTCTGCGCGTCAACGCTGCCGTCCGGCTTGCGCTGAGGATTCTTCAGGTGATACCACTGATCCGGAAAATTCATCCGCAGATCCAGGAGGGTCCCGGCTGTTGTTCGTTCGCCCAGGCGCTCCCTCACCTGCCTGGCATACTCATCGCTGTGCAGCGCGGTGTATTCAATCGTAAATAAGACATCGGCAATCGTATCGAAGTTGAACCGGTTTGTGGCGCGGGGAAGCTCGAAGGTCCACTCCGTTTCCACCCCGAGCGCTTCAAAGGGCAGGAACATCGGATCGTTGTAGTCCAGCACGAACAATCCGGTTTCGTTGTAAGCAGCATCCAGGGCGATGGCCTCTCCGTACGAACGGAGGGCCCGCTTCTTCACGAATGCCCCGCTCTCATTCACGACCACGCTGGAAGTCCCGCTGTTCGTGAGCATGGCGTGAATCCCGTCGATGGGCGGCACGAGGGCCAGCACCGTCACCCTGACGCACTTGATCAGCCTCAGATAGTGCCCCGGGAAGTCCCGATCAAACCAGTCCATCAGGGTATTGAAGGTGATCTTCCCGGTCTGCCTGAGCTCAATCAACTCCGTCGGCATCAGCCGAGCCAAGGAGATGGTCTTGCTGAGCTGCAAATGCCGGCGATCCTTCTGCAGCTTGTTTTGATCCAGCTGTGTCAACGCCGTCAGCAGCCGCTCCGCCCCCAAAAGCCCTGATTCC
>JAGUZM010000489.1 GCA_020060805.1 Deltaproteobacteria bacterium
GCCCGCCGGGTGTCGAAGGCGAAGCCGATCGTGGTGTACAAGGCCGGCAGAACGCCGGGCGCCTCCCGCGCTGCCCAAAGCCATACGGGGGCTCTTTCGGGAACAAAAGAAATCTACCAGGGCGCGCTCCGTCAGGCTGGGATCACCGTCGCCCCGACCATGGAACTTCTGCTTCCCCTCGGTCACGCTCTTGTTGAACGGCCGGCGATGAAGGGCAGGAAAGTGGCCATCGTTACGATGGGAGGGTCCTGGGGGGTGGCCCTCTCCGACACCCTGGAGGAGGAAGGACTCAGCGTGCCGGAGCTGAGCGTCCCATTGCAGAACTCCCTGCGGTCCCTGGGCATGCCTCAAAGAGCATCAACCAAGAACCCGGTTGATATCGGCGCCTCAGGGTTGTTCTTTGAGGCCGACACCCTGGTGTCCATAGGCCGGGAAGTCCTGGCTTCAGGCGAGGTGGATGCTCTGATTCTGCACGGTATGAGCAGGCCGGGGATGCTCGGGGAAGATGCACCCCCTCGGCTTAAGCTATTCCTGGATATCAACAAAGATGTGATTCGACGATTCCATGGGCTTGAAAAAACTTTGGGGCTCCCCGTCTTTATCGGAAGCCACTACAGCCCATGGCAAAGCCAGGTAGTTTATGATCTCAATCAAGAAGGAATCCGAATCTACAATCGCCTCGATGAGATTGCCCTACTGCTTTCCTCAATGCACGACCACTGGAGCAGAAGACTTGCCTTAGAGGGAGTCCGCTGAGCCCGGCAACCTGCCCCATCCATCTCCTCCCTAGTCCAGGGTTTTACTCACACGGCGCACAGCCAAGACCATGACCACAAGGCCGATCAAGAGGAGCGCCGCCATCTGAGGCCAGAGGATGTCGATGCCCGAGCCTTTGAGAAAAATGTCCCGGATGATCACCAGAAAATAACGCAGGGGATTGACGTAGGTGAACCACTGAATGAGGGTGGGCATGTTCGCGATAGGGAAGATGAACCCGGAGAGGAGGATGATCGGAAAAGTGAAAAAAAAGGTCGTCACCAGGGCCTGCTGCTGATTTCGGCTGATCGTGGAAATGAAGAGGCCCAGGGAGAGGAAGGAGAGAAGGTAGATCAGCAAAGCGATGAACAGAAGGAGGATACTTCCCCGCATAGGGACGCCGAACCAGAAGACGCCGACGCTGCTCACCAGGGCGACCTGGAAAATGCCGATCAGGGCAAAGGGGATGGTTTTCCCCAGGATGAACTCGACGGGACGGATGGGGGTCACCATGATTTGCTCCATGGTGCCCACCTCTTTTCCCTGACCACAGCCATGGCGGTCAGGTTCAGGACAGAGACCATGATGACCAGGGCGATGATGCCGGGAACGTAGAAGTTCCTGGAGACCAATTCCGTGTTGTACCAGACCCTGACCTCTGGCCTGAGGATGCCTTCAGAGCCGGCGGGAAGGACCCTCCGAAGAGCCGGATGGTCATCGAGGCGCTTTTTCAGCCTCCCCCTGTTGAACCTTTCGATGATCTGAAGAGAATAACTTTGTACGAGGGAGGCCGTATTCGAGTTGGTTCCCGCCACGATCACCTGAACAAGGGCCGTGCGACCGCTTCCGACGCGGGCTGCCAGGTCGGGGCCCAGGTGAAGGATCGCCTTGACCCTGCCCTTGTCAATGAGGGTCGTCATCTCCTCCGGCCTTTGGATGGCTTCCACAAACTTGAAATAACCGGAGGAGGAAAAAGCGAAGGCCAGTTCCCGGGAGACGGGAGTCCGGTCTTCGTCGTACAGGGCGATGGGAATGTTCTTGAGGTCCAGGTTGGCCGCGTACCCGAAGGCCACGAGCTGAAGCAATGGGGGGACAATGATGAGGAACCTCAGACGGGGATCTCGCAAGGCCTGAATGATCTCCTTGATGAGAAGCACCTTGACTCTGAGAGCCCTGAGCTGCATCAGACAATCCTTTTGCTGAAACGCTTGCGGGCCAGGTTGAGGACCAGGGCCGCGTAGATGACCAGGGCGAGAAGCTGAGGCCAGAGCACGGACAGCCCCACGCCCTGGAGAAAGAGCCCTTTGAGGATTTCCACAAAATACCGCGCCGGCACCACGAAGGTGATCGCCTGGAGCACGACGGGCATGTTTTCAATCGGATAAATGAAACCGGAAAGCAGGAAAGAAGGGAGGAACGCGGTGATCATGGAGATCTGGCTTGCCTGGATCTGGGTCCTGGCGACGACCGACACGAAAAGGCCCCAGGACAGGGTGCCGATCAGGAAAATGAAAGCGGCGATGAAAAGATCGACATAACTCCCTCGAAAGGGGACGCCGAAGATCAGCACCCCCGCACCCACGACCAGGGCAAGATCCACCAGGCCCACGGCGAGGTAGGGGAGAAGTTTTCCCACCAGGAGTTCGAAACTCGTGATGGGGGTGGAGATCAGTTGCTCCATGGTGCCGGTCTCCTTCTCACGGGACACGCTCAGGGCGGTCATCACCGTGCAAATGGCCATCATGATCACGGCGGTCAGCCCGGGGATGATAAAGTTCTTGCTCTTGAGTTCCGGGTTGAACCAGACCCTGATCCTCGCCTCAAGGGGCATGTCCACCATCCTGAGGCCGACCCGCCGGATGCGTTGCTCTTGAAGGCTGATGTCAAAGCCGGCGGCCACTGCCTTGACGTAGCCGAGGGCGATGGTGGCCGTATTGGAGTCGCTTCCGTCGAAAACCGCCTGGACAGGGGTGGGGACTCCCTGCTTCACCTTTGCTGCGAACCCGTCTGGAATCACCAAGGCCATGAGGGCTTCACCCCGTGCGAGGCTCGAATCCATGTCCCTTTCCCGGTCCAGGTGCCGGACGAGGGCGAAATACCGCGAATCGGTCAGCCGGCTCGTAAATTCACGGGACTCGGGAGTCCTGTCAAAGTCGAGAACCACGGTGGGGATGCGGTCCACGTCAAGGCTCAAGGCGTAGCCGAAGAGGAAAATCATCAGCAGAGGGATGAAGAGAGCGCCCATGAGGCTCCGGACATCCCGGCTCATCTGAATGAATTCCTTTTTTGCCAGGGCTTTGATTCTCCGGACACTCATCGGATTTCCTCGACCCTGCGGCCGACCAGAGAGACAAACACATCCTCAAGGGTGGGCTCGATGGGTTTCATGGTGTTGATCCTGATGCCCGCTGATTCAAGAAAGGGGGGAATATAGGCCTGCGCATCGATCCCCTGCTCCACCCGGACATGGAGGGCGCGGCCGAAAACGGCCGCGTCCAGGACGCCCTCCACAGGGGCAAGGGCCTCGGCCGCAGCGAGAACATCGGCCGTTTCGATCTCATGAACGGTCCCGGCAAGGTGTTTGGTCTTGAGCTCGCCCGGAGAACCGAGGGCGATGAGCTGCCCCCGGTCAATCAGGCCGATCCGGTTGCAGTACTCCGCCTCCTCCATGTAGTGGGTCGTCACAAAGACGGTGACGCCATCGTCTGCCAGGGCGTAGATTAAATCCCAGAAGGTCCGCCTCGTTCCCGGGTCCACACCGGAGGTCGGCTCGTCGAGGAAAATCGTGGGCGGCTGGTGAAGAAGGGCGCATCCCAGGGCGAGACGCTGTTTGAGCCCTGTGGGGAGCTCCCTGGTGAGGGACCGGCGCCTTTCCGTGAGGCCGGTCAGAGCGAGGATCTCATCAGCCCGCTTACGGCAGTGCTGGCTCGCCAGCCCGTAAATGCCGCCAAAAAAAGCGAGGTTTTCCTCAACCCGCAGGTCGTCGTAAAGGGAGAAGCGCTGGGACATGTACCCGAGCTTGGCCTTGATCGCTTCAGACTGGGTGAGGATGTCGAGGCCCTGAACCCACCCCGCACCGGATGTGGGGCTCAGGAGGCCACAGAGCATGCGGATGGTCGTGGATTTTCCAGCGCCGTTGGGGCCGAGGAAACCGAAGATCTCTCCGGAGGCAACCTCCAGGGTGAGGTGATCCACGGCCACAAAATCGCCGAAGCGTTTGACCACATCCTTCAGTATGACGGCAGGGCGAGTCATGTTTGCCGGCCTTCTTTCACCAGGGCGAGATAGACGTCCTCAAGGCTCGGTTCGATCGGCCTGATATCAAAGGTCAGGCCCGAAGAGGCGAGGGCCTTTTGGAGTTCCGGCAGGTCTGCGGCGTCCGTGAGGGAAAAATGGATCCCGGCGCCGAAGAGGCTTGCCTGGATGACGCTTCGGGACCCTTTGAGGGTCCTGAGGGCGTTCCTCCGCTCCGATGTTCTCAAGTCGAAGAGGTGCCCTTTGACCTGGCTCCGCAAGGTTAAGGGCTCCATCACCAGCCGAACCGCTCCATGATCGAAGAGGGCGACCCGGTGGCATCGATCGGCCTCATCCAGATAAGTCGAAGCGACCACAATGCTCACCCCTTCACGATGCAGTTCATACAGGATCTTCCAGAAATCCCGGCGAGACACGGGGTCAACGCCGTTGGTCGGCTCATCCAGGAAAAGGACCTTCGGCGTGTGGATCAGAGCGCAGCTGAGGCCGACCTTCTGTTTCATCCCTCCTGAAAGATTCCTGAAGAGCCTGCCCGTGAAAGACGCCAACCCCGAGAAATCAAGAAGGCGCTTCATCCTCTGCTCATACCGATGCCGGGGAACATGATACAGGTCTGCGTAGAGCTCAATGTTTTCCCTGACCGTCAAATCTTCGTAGAGTTTGGCCGGTTGAGCCATGTAGCCGACCCTATCCCTGATCGCTTCAGGATCTTGACCCACATCACAGCCCAAGACCAGGGCTCTGCCCCTGGTCGGCTGCATCAATCCGCAGAGGATCCGGAGGCATGTCGTCTTTCCGGCCCCGTCCGGCCCCATGAGCCCGAATATCTCGCCCTCCTCCACGGAGAAAGAGATCTCATCGAGGGCCTTCACAGGGCCGAAATGACGGGAGAGGTTTTCTGCAACGACCACGGGCATCGCTCTCACCTCAGAATCACATCCACCGGCATCCCTGCCTTCAACTCCTGGTTGGGGTTCTTCACGGTGACCTTGATCCGGTAGACAAGCTTGACCCTCTCCTCCTTGGTTTGCACATTCTTGGGAGTGAACTCAGCCTGGGGCGAGATGAAGGTGATTTTTCCACGGTAGATCTTGCCGGGGAACGTGTCGCTCATGACATCCGCGATCTGGCCGAGGCGCACCCTGCCCAGTTGCGTTTCGGGCACATAGGTTTTGACCCAAACCTCGTCGAGGTCGGCGATCGTCAGAACCGGCGTGCCGGCCTGGACGAACTCTCCCTGCTCGATGTCTTTTACGATCACAAAAGCATTGAACGGCGTGTACAGGCGTGACTTGTTCAGGTCATCATCGGCGATGAAGAGCACAGCTTTGGCCTGATCGGACTGGGCCTGGAGGGCCACAAGGTCCAGTTTCATCTTCTCGATCTCCCTCAGGCCTGCCTCCGCGGCGCTCAGGGCGGCGTCGGAACCGGCAAGGTTCGCCTTGCCCTCCTGGATAGCCTCTTTTCTGGGGCCGGCCTTCACGAGCTTGTATCTCTCTTCCGCAGCGTTGTAGGCTGCGAGGGCGGCTTCGGCGCTGGTCCGGGCATTGTCGTACTGGCTCGGGGAGACGATTTTTCGCTGATAAAGATCCTTGATCCTTCTGAAGTCAACCTCCCTGTTTTCCCATTCTGTTTTGGCCCGATCCCTGGCTGCTTCCGCTTCTGCGATTTCTTCCTCCCTCGAACCCGTCTTGAGGCTCTGGTACCGCGCACCCGCTGCGGATACACCCGCTTTGGCGCGCCGGACCTCTGCGTCCAGGACATTTTGTTTTATGCTGATGGCAAGCGTCAAGGAAGCGATCCGCGCCTCCAGCTCTCGAACAGCGGCCAATGCCTGATCGCGGCGCGCCCGGATGGGCTCCTGATCCAGCTCCGCGAGAAGCTCCCCCTTCCGGACCTGCGCCCCTTCTTCCACGAGAATCCGGGCGACGTGGCCCGGGGATCGGAAACTCATATCCACCTCCGTGGCTTCGACGTGGCCTGAAGCGAGGATATGGGATTCATCGATGCCCTGCCGGTAAAAGCCGAAGTAGTAAATCAGGCCGGAAAGGAGGATGAGGATGAGGATGGCGGGAACGGTCTTTTTTCTTTTCATGCCCTACTCCTTGGGTGTTTCGGATGGGAGGCTTTCCACATAGGCAACGGCCATGGCCTTGATCGCGGCCCGCCTTTGTTGGAGATACGCGCCAAAATCAGGGATCTGAAACTTCACGACGCTTTCGAGGAAGAGAGGGCTGACAAAGCTGATGGCGCACATGCCGATCAGGTTGAGGATCACATGGATGGTTTGGGAAACGCTCATGTTGAGCTCGGAAGCGACCCGTTCGATAATGTCCCGGGATGTGAGCCCTGAGATGTCGGGTCGTTTCTCCTGGGAAGCGGCAAAGGCCTGCCTGAAGCGTTTTCCTCCATCCACCACCTCCCGGAGGACGATTTTAAGAAAACCGGGATTTTTCTCGTAATTGGCCATGTAAGAGTCGATCACCATTTCAAAGCGCTTAATCATGGGATACGGGGCAAGCCAAGCCTCCCCCACGTCCCTCAGGATTCTCTCGAAGGCCGCCTTGATCGCCTGCCTGTAGAGGTTTTCCTTGGATCGGAAGTAGTAATGGAGCATCGCCTTGTTCACGCCGGCCGCGTCGGCGATAGCCTGGGTGCGGGCGCCAAAAAAGCCATTGTTTGCGAACGCTTCGGTTGCGGCGGCAAGGATGCGTTCTTCAGCCGTGGGTGCCTCTGGAGGGCCTGCATGGGTTGTTTTCATGATAGGCCTGTATCATCCTTTTGGTTTAACTAACTGGTTGGTTTTATTCATACCCCTTCAAAAAAGGCTATGTCAAGGAAAAACCACGGCCAAAACCATCACACAAAGAGCGGAATGATAAGTTTAAATTAAAGAGAATTATTCTAGGCTAACCGTATGAACTTAAGATTAATGGAAAAAATATTCAGTAGAAAGATCAGAAAACGGTCAGCTAAAGCCAAGATTGACATATACCCACATATTTAGTAAAATCCCAATAATTAAAGTAACCTAACGAGGCCCAGGACCGAACGGAAACCGTGCACCCGGCATAATGGGATTGCGGATAGGGCCTCGCTGGCTTGAAGAGGACCCCTGCCCCGGATATGGATGAGAGAACCCCCACTGCTCAAGGCCAGCCGTCTCGACCGAGCGGAACGACACAGACGATCATCGCGGGTTATCCTGAAAGAAGGGCCGGGGCGGACCGACGAAGCGGCAAGGACAGGAGAACACAGCAGCTGCCTTTCTCCGGCCGGGACCGGAGAAAAGGAGGAGATCGGCGAAAAGGGGACAGGAGGCACAAAGGGCTACGAATACCGATTTTCGTCAAGCTCGCGACCCTGTCCACAGCCTTTATTTTTGTGGTCATTTCCTCCACGAGCGTGGCGATCCTGAGCAAGCAGAAGCAGCAGTTCGTGGGACAGCTCCTGGACCTTGGAGAGAGCATGGTCAGGAACGCTGCCAGCAATGCCCCTGACAAGCTTCTCGGGGAGGAGGAGCTGGCTCTTTTTCAGCTGGTGACGACCGTCGCGGAGAACGAGCAGGTCATCTACGCCCTGATCCTGGATCACAGAAACGTGATCGTGGCTCACAACCGCATGGATGAGGTCGGAAAACCCTTCACAAAGCCGGAGAGGGTCCGTTCTTACCGAAACGAAGGGAGCGTGATCGCGAGTGCCGTCACCCTGGGGGGGGAGGAGGCTCTCTTTTTCGAGGCCCCTCTCAAGTACCAGGCCCTCAGGGTGGGAGAGGTCTGTATCGCTCTCTCCCAGCAGAAGATTTCAGAAAATATCAGGAACGCGGAAATATTCATAGGGATCCTCACCCTCGCGATGACGGCCTTGGGCATTTTCATGAGCCTGGGGTTGAGCATGTATTTTTCCAAACCCATCAGGCAGCTCGGCGAGTCCACCCGAGCCCTCGGCACGGGACAGTTCAGCCACAGGGTGAAAATGACCCGGAACGATGAATTCGCTGACCTGGCGTACGCTTTCAACCGGATGGCCGAGGACCTGGAACTCAAGGAAAAGATCGAGGATTCCTTCGGAAGGTACGTGACGCCTGAAATCGTGGATATGATCCTGGCCAACCCGGACAGGCAGTGGATGAAAGGGGCAAAGATCGAGGCAACGGTACTCTTTGTGGACATCCGGGGGTTCACGAGCATCTCGGAGAACCTCGACCCTGGGGCGATCGTTGACCTCCTCAACGACTACCTGACGCGGGTGACCGATGCGGTGATCAAACACGGGGGACATCTGAACAAATTCCTGGGAGATGAGGCGATGGCTGTTTTCGGTGCTCCCGTGGCGGTTCCCAATCATGCGGAGGCGGCCGTGAGAGCGGCCCTGGACATTCAGAGGCAGATCGAGGAGATCAACCATCAAAAGAACATCAATCACGTCACCATCGGCGTAGGCGTCGGCATCAACTCCGGTGAAATGGTGGCGGGGAATCTCGGGTCAGTAAAAAAGATGGAGTACACGGTGATCGGGGACAACGTGAATATCGCCTCCAGGCTGACCTCTCTCGCAGAAGCGGGAGCGATCGTGATCACCAAGGCGACCTTTGACCGGATTCAGGACAGAAGCCAGGTCAGGTTGGAGGAGCGAGGCAGGGTGTCCATCCGTGGAAGGCAGGGCAAGGTGATGACCTACGGCGTCTCAAGGTTGCAGGAGGAGCAGAATGAATTGCTCAGGCAGGAAGCGCAAGGGGCTTGAGTGGATCCTCGCAGCGGTCGCAGGGGCGTTTCTCCTGTCCTCGTGCGGCCCTCTGATCCAGGCAACAAAACCCAGGCACGAACCCGTGTCTCGGGAAAGGAACACCGTGCCCCATGGTTTTGTCTCCGACGAGTACATCGTGGTTCGGCTTCAGAAGGCTGAAACATCTGCGGATCTGGCCCTGCGGTTCTTGGGCGACCGGGGAAGGGCGTGGATCATCGAGGAAGCGAACCGGAATGTCCCGTTTGAAAAAGATCAACTCATCGTCATCCCTCTCACGGAAGATAAGGGTGGACTGACCCCCCAGGGCTATCAGGTCGTCCCGATCCTCTGCTATCACCGGTTTGCGGAAAAATGCTCCGCTTCCTTGTGTACGCCGGCGGCTCTCTTTGAAGCCCAGATGAGATACCTCAAGGAAAACGGGTACCGGGTCATTTCGCTGTCAGAGTTCCATGATTTTGTCAGCTATCGCCGTTCCATTCCCCGCAAATCCGTCGCCATCACCTTCGATGACGGGTACCGCTCCGTGTATGATATCGCTTATCCCATCCTCAAGAAATATGGGTTTACGGCGACCCTGTTCGTCTACACGGACTTCATCGGCAACGCCAAAAGCGCCATGACATGGGAGCAGCTGAGACAGATGAAGGCCGACGGGTTCGAGATCGGCTCGCACTCCTTGAGTCACTGCGACCTGACCAGGAAGAAAGCAGGGGAAAGCGATCAGGCTTTCCTGGAGAGGGTGAGAGAAGAGCTGCTGATGTCAAAGCAGATTATCGATCAGAAACTGGGACAGAACACCGCCTATGTGGCATTCCCTTACGGAACCTATGATCCGGCTGTTCTGGCTTTATCCCAGGAAGTCGGCTACAAGCTCGGGTTTCTGGTCACCCAGGGAGGAAACCCCTTTTTTTCAGACCCTTTGACGATCAAGAGGGACCAGATACTGATGAAGGACATGGAAAGTTTTGTCGCGAGGCTGAAAACGTTCTATGAGATACCCCTCCGGTGAAAAGATGAGAAACATCGACCGATCGTTGCTTCTTTTGATCGCCCTGTTTGCGGCTGTCATCGCGGGATGCAGCCAGGTCAAGCAAGTCGTCCCGGAGGAGGTGATCACCGTCATTTCGCGCCGAGAAGACCGATTTGTGGCTGCCCGGATTCAGAAAGGGAGAGAGCATGAGAGGGAGGCAGACTATGTCGAGGCCCTCAGGCAATACAAGATCGCCCTGACGGTGGACCCATCCAGCCAGGAGGCGAGGGAAGGAAAAAACCGGGTGGAAGCCAGCCTGAGTCGTTCGGCGGAAGAGCACTTCAGAAAAGGTCTCGACCGAAAAAAGCAGGGCAGGTATGAGCAGGCCCGTCAGGAGTTCCTGACAGCCCTGAGGTTCAGGCCGGACTACGTCGAAGCGCAGGAGATGATCGTTTCCCTCAGACAACCCCAGGTGAAAGGATATGTCGTGCACAGGATCCAGCCGGGGGAAAGCCTTTCCCTGCTCGCGGCAACCTATTATGGGGATCATCGCAAATTTCCCATCATCGCCGGGTATAACAATTTGAGCGACGCCGCTGTGGTGAGCGCGGGGCAGGAGATCAAGATCCCTGAATTGGAAGGCTTTGAGTTCTCCTCGCACAAAGCCTATCAGAAAAAACAAGGGGGCGATGGGAGCGGGGAGCCGGTCCAGCTACAGGGCGGTGAACCCTATTCAAACCTTGAAGCCGTGGACCAGGTGGGCACCTGCAGGGAACTCGGGTTGGAGCTTTACAGGGAGAAGAGGTATGAAGAGGCCTTGGCCGAATTCAACAAAGTCCTCAGCGCTCGCCCGAACGATAAGGTGGCCTTGGAGCATTCCTACCAATCATACTTCGAAATGGGGATGACCCTCTACGCGCAAAAGGATTACCTGGCGGCAAGGGATCAATTCCGGCTGAGCCTTCAATACAAGAAGGACTGCCAAAAATGCCACTCCTACATAAAGAAAAGCGAGGAGCTTTACAAAGCGCTCCATTACAAACAGGGCATCCGGTACTATGGGAAGGAGCGGTTGACTGAGGCGATCACCGAGTGGGAAATGGTCAGGGCCGTTGACCCGAAGTACAAGAGGGTCGAATACTACATCAACAAGGCGAAAGAAATGCTCAAAAGGCTGGAAGACCTGAGGGAGGAGTTGAAAGAAGGCAGCGTGGAGAAAGAAAGCGAGGTTCTCTGAGAGGCCCGTGGGGATTATCGCTTCCTGAGGAGGACATAAATCGCGCC